>CAIKTE010000286.1 GCA_903830285.1 uncultured Chitinophagaceae bacterium
GTAATGAAATTTCTGCCGATTGGGCTGCACAACGTATCAAGGGTTTATCATTGAGTAGTGCGATCTGGAATGCATTGTTCAAACCCTCTGCAAAAAACAGTGATAAGGATAAGATCATTAAAACACTGATCGATTCATTCCGTTATCCGAAGAAAGGTCCGGGTATGATGTGGGAGCGTTGTGTAGAAAAAAGTGAAGCATTAGGAGTGAAAGTTGAAATGAATACGGGTATCAAAGAGATTCATTTGGCTGATGGGAAGTGGAGCGTAAAAACAAGCAATGGTGATAATTTAGGAGGATTTGATTATGTATTGTCCTCTGCACCGATGCGAGAACTAGTTGCTTCAACTTACCCAAGATTTCCGGAGAAAGCATTTAAAGCATCACAAGAATTAAAGTACCGCGATTTTATAACGGTTGTATTGATCTGTAAGGATGAGGATGCATTTACTGATAACTGGATCTACATTCATGATCCGAATGTGAAAGTAGGAAGGATACAAAATTTCAAAAGCTGGAGCCCATACATGGTGCCCGATCAAAGCATGGCATGTTATGGCCTGGAATATTTTTGTTTTGAAGGGGATGGTATGTGGACGAGCAGCAATGAAAATTTAATTGCGCTCGCAAAAAAAGAAATTGAAGAGATCGGATTGACCAAACAATCTGCTGTGGTGGATGGATATGTGGTTCGTCAGCCTAAAGCTTACCCTGTATATGACCATACTTACAAAGCGAATGTGGAAGCAGTGCGAGAAGCCTTGAAAGGCTATCCGGGATTATATCTGGTAGGCAGAAACGGTATGCATAAATACAATAATCAGGATCACAGTATGATGACTGCAATGCTGGCTGCAAAGAATATCATAGCAGGTAATGAATTATATGATCTCTGGAATGTAAATGAAGATGCAGAATATCATGAAGGTGGAATGCGCGGGGCAGAAGAAACAGAAAAAGTGGCAGAAAGATTAGTGCCAACTTCAATTAAGAATTAACAATTAGTAATTAATAAAAAAAGCCATCAATTAATTGATGGCTTTTTTATTTTTTATGAGTTGATCATCTCATTGACAATTGTTGCAGTTTTATCTGGCAACACTAGGTATCACAGGTAAACTTTCATTGCTGCTTTCACTTACACTTTGTACAGCGAAAAAATAATTGTCTTTGCTGTAGGGTAATTTCATTGTGAGGTCAGTAGTATAAAACTTCTTCTGCCAAACAGGACTGGTTGTTTCTCTCATCAAAATAAAATATCCTTTTACTTTACCATTCTTTGGCGCTTTCCAGTTGAGTGATGTAAAGTTTTCCAATTTAGCAGTCTGCACTTTTACCTCTTCCGGTACAGAAGGCGCTTTGGCTAAATTGGCCAGGTTTGCCAAATTAACAGCAGTATTCTTTCTCAGGTATTCAAAGTCCATGAACTCAGTCAGGTCACCATATTGAATATTATTTTCCATACGAACATCCTGATGCTGATGATAGTAATTTTCATTCATCTCTGTAATTCTAACTGCAGCAAAACCATTTTGTACAAATGGAGAATGATCACCACCACGCAAGAAACGATCATTGCGATATACCATCACCACTTCAATATTCTCCACATAACGTTCTCCTATCTCCTTTACATAACGTGCCAATTGTCTTGCCCTGCCATCATTTTCCAATCCTAGGTTTCTGATATTGGTAGCTACTCTACCTGTATCCAATACAGACAGGCCTTCACTGAAAACACGAATGCGGGTATTATCGATGATATTTGTTTCGCTGCTGTTATTGCTGCCCATGATATCATTATTCAAAACAGCTTCGATGCTCCAGTTCTCTTTCTTTGCTTTATTGGCCATGTATTGTGCACCTAATAAACCCTGTTCCTCACCACTTACGATCTGGAATATGATCGTAGCCGGAAAACCATGACAGCTCATTACTCTGGCGCATTCGAGTACTGCTGCGGAACCGCTGCCATCATCATTGGCACCTGGGGCATCATTTTCTCTGTCCATTTCCTTGGTTCTCCTGGAATCAATATGCCCGCTGATAAGGAATATACGTTTGTCATTCGGGTCTGTTCCCTTTAAAGTAGCAAGTACATTACCTAAAATGATTTCTTTATCCACTCTTTTACCATCTGGTTTGTACGTAACGGTATCAATGAATGCCGTCATCCTTCCGTTAGATCGTTTCGCAAACTCATTGAATTTCCCCAGAGCCCAAATACGTGCGGCACCAATACCTCTACTTGCATCGGTTTGTGTACTTAAAGTGTGCCTGGTTCCATACGCGACCATTGATTTGATATAGGATTGCAAAGAGTCGGCTGATACTTCTTTTACCATTGATGCAATTTCTGCATCGCGGTTAATAATGGTTTGTGCAAATGAAAATGTGACAATGCATAACAATGCAGTAACAAAAATTATTTTTCTCATTTTTTGGGTGTTAAGCTTTAAAGATAAGGAAGAAGCGTATTTGTTGGACGGGCTTTTGTGCAATTGGCGGCTATGGTTGCGTCGCTTATTGCCGACTATACCGGTATCCCGATTTCATGGGGACTTGTACTGAAGGAAATTTGAACAATACGTTTATGGCTAAGCCCCTGAGTAATAGAATCAATTGCCCCGTCAATAATGACGCGGCAATGCAAATGAGATACGAACGGCTTTAGCCACAAAAAAGATAACTTTGAGGCAACAATTCAACAATAGGCAGTATCTTTTAAAAGTACAGTAAACCCCTGCTTATATGAAAAGAGTATTTACACAACTTTTTTTTACTGGTTTCTTGCTCGCTTTCTCAACAGGACTATTTGCAAATTATATTGTTGTAAAAGGATACGTAAAATATAATAATGGCAACCCTTTCGCCAAGCATTTTGTAAAATTGAGCGTTGACAGTACAACTAATCCTACCTGTTTCTACATTAACTCGAAGATGACCGACTCTTCAGGTTTTTACATCGATACACTTACCTGCAATGCAGATATAAAAAAATTGAGAATAACAACGGAGGATTGTAACGGAGCGCTGTTGGTTAATACACCCTCAACAGTGCCTGGAACCATTATCGTGGAAAGCAATTTCATTGTGAGTTGTGCGGCACCTGTTCCGCTGCCTCCGGTTACATGCAGCGACAGTATATTTTATTCTGTTCAATCATCAAACGCAAATTTCAGCAGTAAAAGTTCTGTGATCACAGGCGATTCTGTTATCAGTCGTATTTGGAATTTTGGAGATAGTTCTGCAATCTTAACAGGCAATATCGTTGACCCATCACATCAATACAGTAAATCCGGTATTTACAACGCATGTTTAACCATTCAAACTGCAAAAGGTTGTACAAGTAAAGCCTGTGCTTCAGTATCAGTAACGAATAATAACAGCGGCTACTTTATAATTGTAAGGGGAAATGTAAAATATAATAATGGGGCCCCTTTCCCTAACCACACTGTAAAACTAAGTGTTGACAGTACTGCTAATCCAACATGTTATTACATCAATTCGAGGATAACAGATGCAACAGGTTTTTATATTGATACACTTACCTGTAATACCGCAATCAAAAAGCTAATCGTAACAACTGAAGATTGTAATGGAAATAAATTAATAAATACAGCAACAATTGTAGCTGGGACTAATATTGTTGAAAGTAATTTTATTGTGAGTTGTGCAGGACCTGTTCCACCACCTGTAGTTTCTTGCAGCGACAGTATATTTTATGCTATTCAATCAGGTTATGTAAAATTCAACAGTAAAAGCACTGTAATGTCTGGCGATTCTGTTATCAGCCGTAGTTGGAATTTTGGAGATAGTTCTGCATTATTGACTGGAAATATTGTTGATCCATCTCATCAATATACTAATCCCGGTACTTATAATGCATGCTTAACAATAAAAACGGCTAAAGGATGTGAAAGCAAAGCATGTATCGCTGTCGCTGTAACTAAAAATAATATTACATGTGCAGCAGCATTTGGATATACAAGAACAGCGATCAAAAGGTCTGTCTTTAATAGCAGTTCAAGTGTTACGGCAGCAGGCGATAGTATTGTAGAACGCATTTGGAGTTTTGGTGACGGAACAACACTTACTGGCAATGAAAATAGCCCTGCAAAGGCATTCCCGTTACAGGGCATTTATAATGTTTGCCTCAAAATTAAAACAGCAAAAGGATGTGAAAGTGAAACTTGTAATACGGTTGTGATACAAGACAGCATTATGCCTGCGCCGGGCGGAACAGATAAGCTGGTAAAGATCATAACCATAAACCCCAATCCTGTATCTTCAAAATTAGCTGCAACAATATGGAGCAAGGATAATAATATAAGCGCAGAGATCTCTATCTACGACATTTATGGAATTAGAAAATGGAGCAGTAAAAAAAGTTTGCTTCAGGGAAATAATGTGGTCGAAATATCAGCTACCGGATACTTGATCAGCGGCCCCTATTTCCTGCGGGTAAGTACAGCCTATGGAACCGAAAGCAGATCCTTTTATAAACTATGATCTATTGTAGATAAAGTTGATGATTTTTCAAGCCTGATATTGAAAATATATCAGGCTTTTTATTGCTGAATAAGATCCGACAAACAAAATAGCAGCATTTAAAATCGAACATCAATAACCATACTTCCCCTTCCATCTTTCTTTCAAAAATTTGCGCAATTCATTTTCCCTGGCATTATTGCCCGGTTTATAGAATGCAGTACCAACAAGCTTTTCGGGTAAATATTCCTGATCAATGAAATTGCCTTCGCCGAGATGTGAGTATTGGTAATTCTTTCCGTAGTTCAAATCTTTCATCAATTTAGTGGGTGCATTACGAATATGTAAAGGCACAGGCAGGTCGCCGTTTTGTTGCACGGCTTGTTGCGCTTCTGCAATGGCAACAACAGCTGCATTACTTTTTACACTCGATGCTAAATAAGTAACACACTGACTTAAAATAATTCTCGATTCAGGATAACCGATCTTACTTACCGCATCAAATGTTGCGTTGGCCAACAGCAATGCATTTGGATTAGCATTACCTACATCTTCACTTGCAAATATTAACATGCGGCGCGCAATGAATTTTACATCTTCACCACCTTCTATCATTCTTGCTAACCAATAAACGGCGCCGTTGGGATCGCTGCCGCGCATGCTTTTGATGAATGCAGAAATGATATCATAATGCTGTTCGCCTTGTTTATCATACAAAGCGATTTTTTTCTGCGCCACACTCATTACATGATCATCTGTAATGATGATATCTTTTTTGCTACTGGATGTTACGATCAATTCCAACAGATTCAATAATTTTCTGGCATCACCGCCACTGATATTAATTAAAGCTTCTGTTTCTTTTAATTCGAGCTTGAATTTTGTAAGGATATTGTCTTTTGAGATAGCTTGTTGCAACAATTCGATCAAATCCTTTTCCTGCAGGGATCTCAGCACATATACCTGACATCTGCTTAACAATGCTGAGTTCACTTCGAAAGATGGGTTTTCCGTGGTTGCTCCGATCAGCGTGATGATGCCTTTTTCAACTGCACCCAATAATGCATCCTGTTGTCCTTTATTGAAACGATGTATCTCATCTATGAATAGAATGGCTTTTGAACTTTGTTTTGCTTCTTCAATTACTTCACGTACATCTTTCACACCGCTACTGATGGCACTCAACTGAAAATAGGGAACCGATAATGTATTTGCAATTATATTGGCAATGGTAGTTTTTCCAACACCGGGCGGCCCCCATAATATCATCGAAGGAATATTACCCTGCTCTATAGCAGTGCGTAAGATACTTCCACTGCCCGTGAGATGTTCCTGCCCGACCAGCTCATCCAGAGTTGTAGGACGCATTCTTTCGGCTAATGGTGCATTGGAATTCATGATGGAAAATTAAGAAAAAAGTACTGCGTTTGAAATACTTATTCCTTGCTGAACAAACTGGCATAAAGTTTCAGAAACTTGAAAGTTTCAAAAACATGTATAAGTAGTGTAGTTGCAAAGAAGATCATGAAATATAAACTACCCTTGAAAACATCATTAATGAATTCGGGTGTCACTTTGGGCATATCCTTTTGTGTAACAAAGCTTTGTTCCATCAACGCAGAAAAAGTTACAGGATTATATAAATACACAATGCCTGAGATTAAAATGTTTACCGAAAAAAATAAAGTAAAATAAGAAGTGGTTTTGATCCAGCTTCTTAGTGAAGGATTCAATTTTTTCAATTTAGAAATACCTTTGTTTAAAAAAGTAAAGCTCAAAAAAATGTATGCTACAACTGCCAACATAATTGTAACAGGTAATATGATAGACGGATTTGCTAATGCCATAATTAACATGAAGATGCACATGAATCCGAATAATCCGCCAATGATCAATAAAATGTAGCTGATGGTTTTATATGCGCTGAGTTCGTTCATTTGAATAATTTATACTGCAAGATGCAATATTTTTTTGAGTTGATATTTTATGCGAAGGAATGAGATTAAACTTTATTGTTGTTGTTGTTGCCCCATATAATTTTCCTCGATCAACAATTCTTTATCATTATCGGCAACTGTGTGCATTTGAACATTTGTTTTTTCTTCGAACACATGCCCATCTTCATAGCCAACAGAAACATAGACAGATAATTTTTGTCTGGCGGGCCCTTTAAATGTTCCTTTTGCAGGAGTACAATCGTTGAAATGGTTGCCTACGGCGAGTTTTATGTGGGTGTTGGTTACCCATACATTATTGGTGGGATCTAATCCAACCCAACCTGTTCCGGGTATAAAAACTTCTACCCATGCATGTGTTGCGCCTTCGCCACGCATGCCATCTTTGTTGGGACAAATATATCCACTCACATATCGTGATGGAATTTGTAAAGTGCGTAAGATCTGCAGCATTACATGTGCAAAATCCTGACATACACCTGAACGAAGCTCTAAAATTTCATCAACCGTTGTTTCAATATTGGTAATGCCTTTGATATAATTAAAATTTGAATAAATAAATTCATTACAATTTTGAGCAATTTCGGCAATGCTTTTATTGGCAGGATTTAAAATGGCAATGATCTCATCAATACTTTTTTGCGATTTGATGGCATCTGCTCTGCTGAGTTCCAATAACAGAAGATTATCCTTTACTTCATTTTTTAATTCATCAAATCCTGAAATAAAATTAATATTGAGCGTTTCTGATAGAGTGGTACGGATGATCAATTGACTTTCGATGATCAATGTTTTATGCGGTGCCAGCACATTGAACAGGCCGATCTTATTGCCCCAATAATCTGTGTATTGAAATATTTCAGGTTGGTCGGTGATATCTAACTGATGCTGCAATATTTCCTGATCAACACACTGATAAGGAAATATTTTTATTTCATTCGTACTCTCTTTAACAGGCCTGTCGTACTCGTATTTTGTAATGTGGTGTATCTTAAAGATCGGCATAATAATTAATTAAGAATAAGAAAAGAAACACTGTGCCAGCATTCTGCTGAATTCAACCAATTCTTTTCTTGTTTCACTCAGGAATTCCTGCAAAGTAAGCTGATTGATCGACTCAAAATCGGTGTATTGTAATTTACTTACTAACCTTCCCAAGCATTTGGTCAATGCCTCTTTTTCTTCGCTGTTATTGTCTTTTGTTACTTCGCCAAAATATTTATCCACCCTTTTTAAGGTATATAGAACACTACGTGTAAAATTTTCATTGAATAAGACCTGATGCAATGCGTTTAAATTATATTCACTGCTCCGGTATGTTTTCAAATGTAATTCATAGCCTGATAATGCCAGCAGCATGGGGCGCCATTGTAAAATATCTTTTTCTTCATCCAGTTTATAATCGATCAGGCTATAATATTTATTGGCCATCTCGATCGTCAGCAAACATCTTTCAATGTATTTACCCAAACTCATAAAACTCCAGCCCATTCCACGCGGCATGGTAGTATCTGCAACACCATTATATAGGATACATTCATTTGTCAGCGAATCAATTGTTTTAAGCGCTTCAAATCCTTTTAAAAGAGAGGATTGATTGATAAGATGATACATTTGATTGACCTGTTCCCAAACTTCTTTGGTAATATGATCCTGCATGCCTCTTGCATTTTCCCTTGCTCTGGTAATTAAAACTTTCAGTGCATTGGGATTCTCTGTATCTGATATCAATTTATGTAAAGCAGCTTCTGTATTGTGTTCGAGCAACAATATTTCATCTTCATGAGCAGCTGTAAAAACCTGAAGTATTGGCCTCCATGATAAATTCTCATTCACTCCTTTGTCGAGCAAGAGTATATAATGCGTTTTGATACCACGCAATAATCCGTCACTTCGCTCCATATAGCGGTTTAGCCAAAACATTGAATCTGCAGTCCTACTAAGCATTAAGAGAAAGTTTAAAAGGTTTAAAAAGTTTAAGACGTTTAATAAGTTGGTTACTTTGTTTCCTTGTTTTTATATTTTATTCCTTTTGTTTCTGATTGTTCTAAATAAGAAATTAGTTTTTGAATTAAGCTACTGATCTTTTTAGCATGAATACTTAAATCTTCAAACTCTTTTTCATTAATATATTTTCTATCCAATGATCTGTATAACTGTGACCTCAGTTCACCACAAGAGGCTTTAGCAATATATAAGAACTGTATAAACTCTTTATTGCCGCCTCTTTCAAATCCTTCTGCAATATTGTCCATGATGGAACCCGCCGAACCCTCAATTTATTTGATTAATCTGAAACTTGTTTTAAAAGTGGCATCGTCAATCAGCTTCCCTATTTTTTCATTTAATAACCTTGCTTCCTGCCAGGATATTATTTGTTCAAAAGTTTCTATCGTAGCCATAACATTAAACTTTTTAAACCTCTCAAACCTCTAATCAACCACCCAGGTGTCTTTACTTCCTCCACCTTGTGATGAATTCACAACCAACGACCCTTCTTTCAATGCAACTCTTGTCAATCCACCGGGAACAATTTTAACGCCATCAGGTCCGCACAAAGCATAAGGACGCAGATCAACATGTCTTGCTACAAATTTTCCGTCCAGAAAACAAGGTACTGTTGACAATTTAATGATCGGTTGTGCAATAAAACTCCTGGGATCTTCTTCCACTGCGATTCTAAATTCTTCCACTTCTTTATCGGTGGTATTACTGCCCATCAACATTCCGTAACCGCCGGATTGGTTGGTGCGTTTGATCACCATATTATGAATATTATCAAACACATATTTTCTCGCTTCCTTATCACTCATTTCATAAGTGGGAACATTGGGCAAAATAGGCTCTTCGTTCAAGTAATATTTGATCATCGCAGGAACATAATTGTATACGGCCTTATCATCAGCCACGCCATTGCCCATAGCGTTAACGATAGCAACATTTCCTTTTCTGTAAGCACCAATTAAACCCGGAACACCCAACGCACTATCGGGCCTGAAAACCAGAGGATCTAAAAATTCATCATCCACTCTTCTGTAAATAACATGTACCTGTTGCAGGCCATTGGTTGTTTTCATGAACACTTTGTGATTATCAACAACCAGGTCTCTTCCTTCCACCAGATCAATTCCCATTTGACGTGCCAGATAGGTATGTTCGTAATAAGCTGAGTTGAATACACCCGGTGTAAGTAATACCACCATTGGGTTTGAGATCTGCTGTGGTGCCAGCGATAATAATATTTGATGCAATAACAAAGGATAATTACTTACCATCCGCACTTTATTATCGGCCAGCATTTCCGGGAAGATTCGTTTAGTGACTTCTCTGTTTTCCAGCATATAACTTACGCCGCTTGGAGTACGCAAATTATCTTCGAGAATATAAAATACACCATCATCGCCACGGATCAGATCGATACCACTGATGTGCACATAAATATCATGGGGTACTTTGATACCGAAAACCTCACGGGTATAATGCGGACAGGAAGCGATCAATTCAGCAGGAACAATTTTGTCTTTGATGATCAATTGTTCGTTATAAATGTCTTTCAGAAAAAGATTCAAAGCTTTCAAACGTTGTTTGATACCTTTTTCAATATGATCCCATTCTGTTGCTGTAATGATCCTTGGTATAATATCAAATGGAAAGATCCTTTCAATGCCGGCATTATCACTATAGACTGTAAAAGTGATACCCTGGTTCATGAAAAGTTCTTCAGCAATTCTGTCTTTATGCTGTAAAGCAGCTACATCAAAATGCTGCAGGGCAGCAACCACTTTCTGATATTGAGAGCGGATACTATTGTTATTGTTCATTTCATCCCATACTCCGGGATATAAGAAGTATTGTTTCAATAGCTCTTCGCAACTCATACGCGGGTCTTGTTTTTGGGTATACATAAAAAAATTGCATCACCATTGGAGTGGTGAGCAATCGTTCATTTGCTCAATATAGGAAAAAATGTGAAAGCTGTAAAAAGATTCTGTTCTTATAATGAAACATGAAAATATGTTCCATAAAAAAGCCTGTTGATTTTTTTCAACAGGCTTTTTATGGATCAAACTATTTTTTACTCCCCTTTAGGGGTTGGGGGTTTCAAATCCAATTTTATCTGCAATTCATCAAATTGTTTTGCATCAATGGTTGAAGGAGCATCCAACATCACATCTCTGCCACTATTGTTTTTAGGGAATGCAATAAAATCTCTGATACTTTCACTGCCACCTAATATCGCACACAAACGGTCGAAACCAAATGCCAGTCCGCCATGCGGTGGAGCACCATATTCAAATGCCCCCAATAAGAATCCAAACTTATGTTGCTGTTCTGCTGCATCCATTCCTAAAGCAGCAAACATTTTTTCTTGTAATTCACGTTGAAAAATTCTGATAGAACCACCACCTATCTCATTTCCATTCAACACCATATCATAAGCATTAGCTTTGATACCGGCATAAGGATGTTCTAAGTATTTATCCAGATCTTCAACTTTTGGATTATTGTTGATCATGATGTGAATATGATCGGGCTTAGGACTTGTAAACGGATGATGCCTTGCTACCCAACGTCCTGCACCACCACCATCCTGATCCTCTAAAGCAAATTCAAATAAAGGGAAATCCATTACCCACAATAATCTAAACTCATCTTCTTTTCTGAAGCCCAAACGTTTCCCCATTTCCAAACGCAATTCGCTGATGGCTTTTCTGGTTCTTTCTTCAGCACCTGATAAAATTAAGATCAGATCACCTGCTTGTGCATTTGTTGCAGAAGCAATGGCTTTTAATTTTTCTTCAGTATAAAATTTATCAACGCTGCTTTTAAAAGTTCCGTCGGCATTACATTTTATAGTTACCAAACCTTTCATGCCTATTTGAGGACGCTTTACCCACTCTGTTATTTCATCGGTTTGTTTGCGCGTGTATTCGCTGCAACCCGGAACTGCAATGGCAACAACGGTCTCAGCTTCATCGAATACTTTAAAATCAACGCCACTGATCAATGATGATAAACTTTCTTTTGTTGGAAATGTATGTGCAGGGAATTTCAAATTACAGATCTTCATTCCAAAACGAATGTCGGGTTTGTCATTCCCAAACTGCCACATGGCTTCTTCCCAACTCATTCTTTCAACCTTTTCTGTGTAATTGATATTCTTGACATCTTTGAAAATCCGTTTTACCAAACCTTCAAACATGTTTAAAATATCTTCCTGTTCCACAAAACTCATTTCACAATCTATCTGTGTAAATTCAGGCTGACGGTCAGCACGCAGATCCTCATCACGAAAACATTTTACGATCTGGTAGTAACGGTCGTAACCACTCACCATCAGTAATTGTTTGAATGTTTGCGGACTTTGAGGTAATGCATAAAATTGCCCCGGATTCATCCTGGATGGTACTACAAAATCTCTGGCACCTTCGGGAGTCGATTTAATCAAGAAAGGTGTTTCAATATCCATGAAATTATTTTCATGCAAATAGTTCCTGGTAGAACGACCCACTGCATAACGCAATTCCAGATTTTTCTTTACTGCGTTTCGGCGCAGATCGAGATAACGGTATTTCATTCGCAGATCATCGCCACCATCAGTATCATCCTGGATGGTAAATGGAGGAACAGCTGATTTATTCAATATTTTAAACTCGCTCACCACAATTTCAATCTCACCTGTTGGAATGTTTACATTCTTATTGCTGCGTTCATTCACTTTTCCTTTTGCCTGCAACACAAATTCACGGCCTAAAGGAGTAGCATCCAATTCATTTTGCAAGCTTTCGCCAAATAATAATTGAGTGATGCCGTACCTGTCACGCAGATCAACAAAAGTGATAGCTCCAAATTTTCTTACTGTTTGCACCCAGCCTGATAATGCTACTTCTTTATTTACATCACCCATTCTTAATTCACCACAAGTATGCGAACGATACATATTAGTTGATTAGTTGATTAGTTAATTGGTTGATTGGTAAGAAGCATTCAGTTGAAAGGATTTTCAACTGATCAACTAATAAACCAATCAACTTATTCGGGCTGCAAATATAGGCGAAATGGGCTTTTGCTAAGGTGTAAACTGCTATAGTTAAGCATTAAAGTTTCATCTTTGCAGCCTAAGCACATGCAACCATTAAACATATCAGAATTAAAAAGAAACCGCCTGGCACTGGCTTTTTTCTTCTTTTTATCAGGACTCCGCTTTGCAAGCTGGGCAAGCCGTATACCGGATATTCAATCACATCTGCATCTGAGTGATGCTGCATTGGGTTCGGTATTATTTGCTTTACCCGCAGGTTCGATGAGTGGATTGCCTCTTTCAGGTTATTTAGTTGCCAAATTCGGCAGCAGGAACATTTTATTCCTTGCAACGATCTTATTTCCTGTTTCCATGATCGGCATAGGCATGGCAAACAGTAGTCTTGCTTTAGCTATTCAATTGTATTTCTTCGGGGTTACAGGTAATATGATGAATATCTGCACCAATACACAGGCTGTTTCTCTGGAATCATTATACGGGAGAAGCATCATGGCTTCCTTTCATGGTTTATGGAGTTTAGGGGGATTCAGTGCTGCATTGATCGGAACATTTATGGTAAGTGCAAATATTGATCCGTTACAGCATTACTTATGGATCAGTGCTGTGGGCTTAGCAATGGCATTTTGTATTTATCCATTTACATTTAAGAATGAAGTGAAGACAAAACATAAGAGCAGATTATTTGTAAGACCGGATGCCTATTTATTGGTGATCGGATTCATCACTTTCGGAAGCATGGTTTGTGAAGGAACTATGTTTGACTGGAGTGGTGTTTATTTTATGAAAGTGATCAATGCTTCAGTTCATTTAAGAACATTGGGTTATGTTTCTTTTATGAGTGCAATGGCAACGGGAAGATTCATAGGAGATAAGCTCATTATCAAATTAGGAGCAAAGAAAGTACTGCAATTGAGTGGCACCATTATCTCAGCAGGATTATTGGTGGCCGTTCTTTTCCCTTATATCATCACGGCAACGATCGGGTTTTTGATGGTGGGATTTGGTGTTTCGGCAGTAGTACCATTATGTTATGCCATGGCTGGGCGATCTACAAAAATGCCGGCAAGTCTGGCTATTGCTGCTGTTTCAAGCATTGGATTTCTTGGATTTTTAATGGGGCCGCCATTGATCGGTTATATAGCACAAGCATCCAGTTTAAGAATTTCATTTACCGTGATCGCCTGTTTGGGTGCCAGTATTTATTTTATGGCACCGAGATTGAAAGAAGAATAAAGATTAATTTTTTATTGCCACGAATGCACGAATAGATTTTCGAAGAAACCAAAAGGGCTACTTTATGAATATTTGTGCATTCGTGGCTGATAATTTTTACATCGTTTCTAACTCGTTGTGATGTTTTGGTTTCCAGATCAAATAATAAAAGCCGAGCAATAAAATTCCGACCGCAAAGGGAATAATGGCAAGATGTTTATAAGTGATGTCGCCATAAACAATATCTGAATCTATCTTAAAGAATTCACTCAGCATCCAATAAGCATTGGCCGTGATCCAAAAACTAATGGCCACATTATGACATAGTTCGCTCATATATTGTCTTGTTCGATAAGCGATCACTATTGAAATGATCAATGTTGGAAATATCATGGCTATGCCCAAAGGTCGCCATATCATACACCAGCTGATATCTTTGAACAACCAGAAAACGATATGCAGGTTTTCCATCTTACGATAACTGAGCGGAATACTGTAACTGGCTTCGGGCTGAATATTGTTCATGGCTGCTTAAGTTTTAGTGCGAAAAACTAAAAATAAGAAATCATGAAACTTGGCGGGATAAAACTTTGGAGAATCTTCTCACATCTGCCAATGGGTTAATAGGAGCGTCCTTGATCAGGTATTCTTTTAATTCATTGGCAAAATAAGGGGCAAGTGAGCAGCCCTTGGTGCCCATCCCGTTTAATATGCCAATGGATGGCATTAGAGGATGAAAGCCAACAAATGGTCTTCGTTCTACGTTTGCAGGTCTTTCAGCAGCCCAATGATCTAAAATTTTGTAGGGAAGCTTCAGCCATTGCTGCAGTTGCAATTGTGTTTTTATTTTAAATGCTGCAGTTGGATTTGTATCGGAATAATTCCACTCGTAGGGCGAACCGATCCAAAACAGATCTTCTTTCCAGGGAACAATGGTCAATCCTTGTTTATAAATATTTGTTCTGGGCAGACCAGGGATCTCTGCAATGATCACTTCTCCTTTATTTTTTGCATAAGGCAATAAACTAAAATAAGGGTTACGAACACCCGCCGAACCCTCACAACAAATTATTTTTTCAGCACTGACATTTTTATAAGTGACAGAGCTTTCAGACACGGTACAATCAACCCAGTCAAACTTTTCTTCAAGCAATAAATAATTGTCTGTTAACTTTTTTCTCCAACCCAAAAGGAGAGCCTGAATATCAGCCAGATAACAAGGATTGGTTTCGCCAACACCGAGATAAAAATTAAAATAATCGTGCAGTGACTCTTCATTGTCGGGGGTGCGCAAATATTTATTGGCATCAGGCAAACGGTCTTCAAATGCCAGTTTCATTTGTACGCTCGCATGAAAACTTAGCACATTGCATTGCTGAATAACGGTAGCATCAATTTCATTTCCTAATTGCTGATAGGCATCTACAGCAAAAGGCATGATATCATTGATCATCCATGTTTCTACAACACGCCTGCCGGTTACCGGATTGATCACGCCACTTGCAATACGCGATGCAGTATAGGTTTCTGCATCATCGATCACCATTATCTTCTTGCCTGCTTTTTGTAAATAGTAACTGAGAAATGTTCCGCTGATGCCCTGACCTAGAATAATATAATCAACATGCGTATTACTCATGACTGATGTTTTTAAAGGCAATACTGAATGTTTGCGAAACAGAATCTTTTGCCTCTCCGCAAATAGCTTTTAGTGTCAATATAAACTTTCCCTTAAAATCAGATGGAATAGTGAATGGGAATTGAGTCGTAAATTTTTCTCCCTTGATGGAAGTAAAATATTGAAAAGAGAATATATTCAGGAACCATCCATCCACACTTTTCTTAGTGCTTGCGTCTGTTAATTCGAGCGTTAGATTGCCGGTTTCTTCTTTTGATAAATGATGTTCAACCATCACTTTTAAATTGATTTTACTTCCTGCATTTAATTGCGGGGAAAGTGAATAATGAATCTTGATGCTGTTTCTATTTTGTGCAAACAGGATATTCATTTTAAGGGAATAAAACAATAAGATAAATAATACTATTTTCATTAATTACTGCAATTGAATTGTAAAGCAACAATTATTTGCATTATTTCCCTAATAAAGATCATTACAATTGTCACTTCTCTAACTGATATAAATCATAAATCCATCAACCTTAAATGCAGAAACTGGTTTTAACTTTGCTGCATTGATTTTTACGTATTATAAAATTGTAAAAATATGATTGCTTTAATTGAGAGTTTATTTCTCATTCCCATTGCTGTTAGTGCATTGCTTCTTCTTCTTCCTAAAACTGCAGCACGTTTTTTAACAATTCTGGCTACACTTGTTTTATCGGCAATTGCAATTTACCTGTTTACGCAGGCAACTGACCGCCCCATACAATTTGCTGTTTCTCCGGTAGTAAATAAAATAGTAATGATCGCAGATTTTTCGCTGTTACTGTTTGTGATCGGTGCAGGGTTAAAACAAAAAAATATCCTGGTATGGGTATTGGCAATTCTGCAATTATTGGTATTAGGATATTTAACAACTAAAATGTCCGAAACGCAAAGCACACAATTCTATGTTGATAAGCTCAGCATCTTCATGTTTATTTTAGTGAATGTTATCAGCGGCGTGATCGCTGTTTATTCATTAAAATATATTGATGAAGAAAAATGCAGTTGGTTCAGAAAAAAATATTTTATATCGATGATTTTCTGGTTCATGGCTGCAATGAATTTATTGGCTGCTGCTGATAACCTGGAATACTTTTATTTGTTTTTTGAATTGACCACTTTAGCATCATATTTATTTATCAGATTTAGAAAAGATGATGAATCAAAGAAAAATGCGCTCACAGCTTTGTGGATGAATCAAATTGGCGGATTGGCAATTCTTGCTGCGATTGTTTACACCGTTTTAACAGCACAATACGGGAATCCTTCATTCAGCGATTTGATAGCAAAAGGGAATTCGGTTGCAATTATTCTTCCGTTTGCATTTTTATGCATTGCAGGTTTGGTAAAAGGAGCACAGTATCCTTTTAATAAATGGTTGATCGGTGCAATGGTTGCACCAACACCCGTTAGTGCATTATTGCATTCATCAACGATGGTAAAAATTGCACCTTTTATTATTTTACGTATATCTCCGGTTATTAAAGGCACTCCTGTAGCAACAGTAATGATCGGGTTAACTGCTTTTGTTTTTGTTGCAGCAGCAATTGGTGCTTTGGCACAGGATACTTTCAAAAAGATACTGGCACATTCAACCATCGCATTGTTGGCATTAATGATATTAATGGCTGCAGTTGGAACACCTGTTGCAGTGACTGCTGCCTTGATACTGATGCTGTTTCATGGTCTTTCCAAATGTTTATTATTCCTCAATGCAGGAGTATTGGAACATGTATTCCACATGAAGCAAACATCCGATATGAGTAAACTGGGTGAAGCTGGGCCTTTTACTGCTTTAGTGGTTGCGGTAGGATTTATGTCTTTATTATTACCTCCGTTTGGTGCATTTGTAGGTAAATGGTTCAGTATCGAAACAATTGGTACAGTCGCATCAGGATTTAAAATAGTTGCGCCATTGGTATTGGTTTGTATTGCTACCGGTGGAGCAGTTCTGTCATTGCTGTATTTTAAAGTATTGGGTGCAATGATCTCACGTACCGGGGAGAGCGATAAAGTAAAATTCGAACATATTCATCCGATATATGAAAGCACATTGATTTTTTTACTGTGCGCATTGTTGATCTGTACCCTTGCATTGCCTTGGTTACTTCCTTATTATTTTACACAGGTAGCAGCCGATACAACAGGTTTGGCATTAATACCGGTGATACAGCAAGGAACAAATATTTATATCGGCAGCGTTCATTTGCCGTTGATCCCTATGTTGATCGCATTCATTTTATTGCCATTTGGAATTATCGCGGGTTTGTTTGTCAGGTTCAAACATGTGGACAGGGCAAAAGAATATATGTGCGGTGAAAAAGTAGAATACAATTTTTCGTCATTCTATTTTTCAACCGATAAAGCAACTCCATATTTTGTTGCAATTGGAATTTTATTCTTCGTCTCAATAGTATTAGTTGCATTTTTTATGTAGAAAATAAACGCATTCAAATGAACAATAGCATCATTCAAATATTACTCATTGTATTAGCTCCGGTCTTAGGCGGATTGATTTATGGCGTAGAAAGAAAAGTAAAAGCCAGAATGCAGCGTCGTATCGGCCCGCCTGTATTACAGCCTTTTTACGATTTTTTGAAATTGATGGATAAACGTAAAATGATGGTGCATTCAACACATGCTTTTTTAGGCATTTTACATTTTATTTCATTGTGGTTTGCATTGGCTGTTTTGATCATGGGCGGCGATTTTATTCTCATCATATTCTTACATCTGTTAGCAACAGCATTAATTATTTTAGCAGGATTCAGTACGCGTTCCATTTTCAGTCATCTCGGTGCAAACCGTTCAGCCATCAGCATTTTAGCGTATGAGCCGGTGCTGGTGATCATTGCAATTTCAGCCTACATGCTTACCGGCAGTTTTGATGTATCGGCATTATATGCAAGCGATGTTCCTGTTTTATTTAAAATGCCCTTGGCCTTTATTGCATTGCTCATGATCCTTCCGATTAAATTAAAAAAATCCCCTTTTGATATTTCCGAAGCACATCAGGAAGTGGTTGGTGGCGTTGAACTGGAATACAGCGGAATTTTCTATGAAGCTGTTTATACAGCCAAATGGTTAGATTATATATTCTGCTATTTGCTCGTGTTTATGTTTGCAGGAAATAATTGGTGGTTAGGTTTGTTATTAGTGGCCCTCACCTTCATTTATATCAATGCATTGGATAATTCAACAGCAAGGGTAAACTACAAACAGATGTTGCGTTTTAGCTTTTGGGTTGCATTGCCAATGGCATTTTTAAACTTACTGATGACAATGTTTCATTTAATATAAAATCATTTCAAACTTATAAAATGGCATTAAATAAATTCAGAACAAAATCACCTTGGATCCTTCATTACAATGCAGGTAGTTGTAATGGTTGCGATATTGAGATATTGGCTTGCCTTGCTCCTAAATATGATATTGAAAGATTTGGAATGATCAATACCGGCAATCCCAAACAAAGTGATATTATGCTGGTTACAGGGCCTGTTACCAAACGTTCACGTGAAAGATTAGTGGATATTTATTCGCAAATGCCTGAACCTAAAGTAGTGATTGCTTGCGGCTCCTGTGGATGTAGTGGTGGCGTATTTCGCGGAATGTATAATTGCGAAGGCGGTATCGATCAATATATCCCTGTTGATGTATATGTACCTGGTTGCGGTTGTCGTCCTGAGCAAATTATTGCCGGTGTTGTAGAGGCTTTGGCAATATTGGAAAAGAAAACAAAAGACATGGAAGGATCTGTAAAACTGCACAATGATCCAATTGAACAAGACGGGCAAACGAACAGGAGAGAAGTTGCAGCTGTAATTTGATAATATAAACAGTCAAATAAATGAATAGGATCGAAACTTCATTCGAAAATTTGAAAAAAGACATTGCCGCTTTTTACAAACCGCAAGCCCATCATTTTATAACAATGAATGGCGTTGATTTAGGCAATGATGTAATTGAATATCAATGGTTCTTTTGTGACTATGCTTTTCCATCCGATATAACCATGTTCGTAACCCGGGCCAATGTGGATGTGCAAGTACCCAGTATTAAAAATATTATTGTATCTGCATGGCTTCCCGAAGCTGAATTGGTTGACCTTTTAGGCGTAAATATTGAAGACACGCAAAAAGGATTTGTGTTAGAACTGGATTCTGAAACAGCACCATTAAGAAAAAAATAATTATGTCAACACAGTATAATATACCGGTAGGAGCACAGCATATATCGTTGCTGGAACCTTTGCATTTTAAGTTCACTACCGAAAATGAAAAGATCATTAAAACAGAAGCCAATGTTGGTTATGTGCACCGTGGAATTGAACAGGCATGTTGCTCTAAGTTTAAATTTCGCCAGGTGAGTTTTGTGGTGGGTCGTGTTTGCGGATTATGCAGTATCTCACACACCACTTGTTATTCACAGGTCGCAGAAAAATTATTAAAATTAGATATTCCCAAACGTGCCAAGTATTTACGGATGTTAGTGATCGAGTTGGACAGAATTCACTCTCATTTATTGTGTTTATCACACGTTGCAGAAAATTCAGGTTTTGAGGCATTATTCATGAAAACCATGCGGCATCGTGAATTTTCAATGGAATTATTAGAAGCTGTTTGCGGAAACCGTATTCAATACGATTTTTCAATTATAGGCGGTGTTGCAAGAGATCTGCGTACCGATGTGGCCCAAAGTATCCTGGATAAATTTAAGATCTTCCGACCTCAGCTAGATGAGTTGGTGGATATTTATAAGACCAACTGGAGCCTATCATTAAAGAATAAAGGAATTGGGGTTTTATCCAAAGAAGATGCCATAAGATTGAATGTGGTTGGTCCTTTTGCACGTGCATCCGGTTTGGGAGTGGATGTAAGAAATGAGACCGAAGAACTATTGCCCTGGAAGGAAGTTGGTTTTGAAATAATCACCGATACTGCAGGAGATGTACATGCCAGAAATATGGTTCGTTTAAAAGAAATATATGTTTCAATGAAGATCATTGAAAATATTATCAACGGATTGCCTGAAGGTGATTTGATCTCCGATACAAAAGCATTTCCTGAAGGGGAAGCAGTGAACAGAATCGAAGCTCCGCGCGGCGAATTGTTTTACTATGCAAAAGGAAATAAAACACAAGTACTCGAACGTTTAAAGATCAAAGCGCCAACTTTTTCAAACATTCCTGCAATGGTTGAAACATTTACTAATAATGAATATGCAAGTGTACCTGCCATTATCGGTTCTTATGATCCGTGCTTGTCATGCACTTCAAGATAAATTTCAAATTGAAATAATGAAAACGTTTTTTAAGACCATCGGAAATTTATTCAAAAAGCCTGCAACCATTCCTTTTCCTGCAGCACCTACTTATAAGCCTGATGATTACAGGGGTTTGATCGTGTTCGATGAATCTTTGTGCATCTGGTGTCGTCGCTGCGAAACGGTATGTCCTCCCGGTGCGATCGTATTTTCGCAAAATATAACCGATGGTAAGCAAACCTATCATTATAGTCCTTATGTGTGCATCTATTGTCAGGAATGTGTTCGTACCTGCCCGAAACAGGGTTGTTTGATACAATCTGCCGAACCGGGTCATCCTGCCACCAAAGAGCATGATGTAAACAATGTATGGAATAAATTATTTGCCGATTCTTTAGAAAGTCGAGTAACTTATGCTGCAGAAAAAAAGAAACAACAAGCCGCAGCAAAAGCTAATCCCCAATCATAGTTTCTGATGGGGCCGATTTCTATTCGTATTAATTGGGGCAATAAAATCTTCACTGATGCACGAAGTTTCTATAGCTAATTCAATCATTGAAACGGTTCAAAATTTAGCGCCTGCAAGCGAAAATGAATATGTTTCCACCGTGCAATTAAAAGTGGGTCAATTAAGCAGTATTGAAATAGACGCATTGCGATTTTCATTCGACATCATCAAATCGAAAACATCACTCAATAAAGCTGAATTAATAATTGAAGTAATTGAAGGCAAAGCCCAATGCATCAATTGCCATGAATTTTTCCCCATCCACAGTTTCGCAACGCCCTGTCCTACATGCAACAGCTATCATATAAAAATTGTAGAGGGAAAAGAAATGAAAATTGTGAGTTTTGAAACGGAAATAAATAATAAATAAAGCTGCTACACCCAACTTTCCGGGAATTGTCTTACTGCCTGGCAGAAAAAGAAAAAAGCTTGCAGTAGAAACCGCAAGCCTACCCTCTGTGAAAATGAACAAGTTACTGTTAAACTTATCCTGACGCAAAACTGCATCCATTCAGGCATAAAAAAAATACCGAATATTCGGTATTTAATATAATAGTGTATGTGATCTGTTTTATTTTTTTAGAACAGCGGCCATTGTTTTGCCAATATCTGCAGGACTTGCTACCACATTGATGCCGCAGGCAGTCATGATCTTCATCTTTGCAGCGGCAGTATCATCTGCGCCGCCTATGATGGCCCCTGCATGCCCCATTCTTCTTCCTGCTGGTGCGGTTTGTCCGGCAATAAATCCAACAACGGGTTTCTTCTTATTATCTTTTATCCAGTTAGCGGCATCTGCTTCCATGCTTCCGCCAATTTCGCCGATCATGATGATACCGTCAGTTTCCGGATCATTCATAAACAATTCAACAGCTTCTTTGGTGGTTGTGCCAATGATCGGGTCACCGCCGATACCGATGGCAGTGCTGATGCCCAAACCTGCTTTTACAACCTGATCTGCAGCTTCGTATGTTAATGTTCCTGATTTTGAAACGATTCCGATCCTTCCTTTCTTAAAAATAAAACCCGGCATGATGCCCACTTTTGCTTCATCGGCAGTAATCACACCCGGACAGTTTGGCCCGATCAATCTTGTTTTTCTTCCCTGTAAGTAATTTTTTACTTTAACCATATCCTGTACAGGAATACCCTCTGTGATACAAACAACCAAAGCAATTCCGGCATCCGCAGCTTCCATGATCGCGTCTGCTGCAAATGCAGGAGGCACAAAAATGATGCTCACGTCCGCATTAGTGGCTTTTACGGCATCGGCTACTGTATTGAACACAGGCTTGTCCAAATGCGTTGTACCGCCCTTATTTGGCGTAACACCACCTACCACATTTGTACCATATTCGATCATTTGAGTAGCATGAAAAGTGCCCTCTGTTCCGGTAAAACCCTGAACTAATATCCTTGAATTCTTGTTAACTAATACTGACATGGCGCTGCAATTAAATTTTCGTGTCGCAAAAATAGGAGAAAACAAAGTAGCGTCAAGAGTTTACAACATAAACTTTATAATTTTCAATGCTTTTTTTGGAAGAAATCAGATTGGTTTATGAACTGCGCTATGCTGGTAACTTGTAAGCACCTGTACTTTATTGATCTGCAAAGGGCAAAATATAACCCGATGCTGAAAAAGCATCGGGTTTTGAAACAAAACTACCTCTCCTAAAATAAAACACTGAATTTGTAAATCAGAGATACTTTCTTCATTTTACACGCTGCCCGGACAGCTAATTAAATAAGTTAAATAGTGCAAATCAAAAATCTCGTTCCCAATCCATACTTTTGCGACTCTAAATTTTTATTATGGCATCAACAGCAGACATCAGCCGCGGTATGATTTTAAAACTAGACGGCAGTTTATACACGATAGTAGACTTTGGCGAAAACAAGACGGCAAGAGCCGCAGCTAAGGTTTGGGCTAAATTAAAAGGAGTAGATAATAAAAGATCTATAGAAAAAACATGGAATAGCGGAGAGAATATCTTTCCTGTTCGTGTAGAAAAGAAGGCCTATCAGTTTTTATACAAAGACGAAAGCGGTTATAATTTGATGAACAACGAAACATTCGAACAGATCGCTTTGGCTGAAGAAATGATCGATGCGCCTCAATTCCTGAAAGATGGCGGCGAGATCTTTGTATTCATTAATACAGAAACAGAACTGCCTATCGGTGCGGAGCTCCCTGAAAAGATCGTTGCCCGTGTTACTTATTGCGAACCCGGACTTCGTGGAGATACTGCAACAAGAGCATTAAAGCCCGCATCTATTGATACCGGAGGAACAGTAAATGTTCCGCTCTTCGTAGAAGAAGGAGAATTGATCCGTATCAATACTAAGACTGGCGAATACGTAGAACGCGTAAAAGAATAATAAAATAGTATAATAAAAAGGATGAAATTGTTTCATCCTTTTTTATTGTCCCCACCTGAGAAATATAGGGTAATAAATTAACAAAGGCGTATTTTTCTATTTTTAGAAAAACCCCGTTTTTTAGCAAAAATTAGCTATTTTGCCCCGCTTTTCAGAGTAAAAC
>CAIKTE010000287.1 GCA_903830285.1 uncultured Chitinophagaceae bacterium
ATCAAAAACATGAAACAAAAAATTTTCCACTTCAACGTTCAATCAAAAGGTGGCGCAGGTAAATCCATGCTAACTTATCTGCAAGCTTTAAAAAACGAGACTAACGAAAAATCCTATTTTGTTGATCTCGACAGTTCAGTAAAAACAAGTACACAACAACTAAAATTTTTACAGGGCAAACAACCTCCAAGATTTGCCATTATGAACCTGCTTGACAACAGGGAAAAAATTGATCGTCAATTACTTTTTGAAAATTTACTGGAACTCACACAAAAAGATTATGATGAGTATTATCTTGATTTAGGTGCTCCTGAATCCGATCAAATTCCATCACTATTTTCAAAGGATTATACAGTAGAAGAATTTAAACAGATTCAGGATGAGTTGAATGCTAAATTTATTTTTAACATAGTCGTAGCAGGTGGCGGTGCATACGCCGGATGCACTAAGTTTCTGCAAAAGATTGTTGATTTAATTAACGGTGTTTTTGAAGTTAACATTTTTATTAATCAGTCAACATTTCAAAATCATCTTCATTTAATAGATGAATTAAAAGCCTTTGCTACAACCAAAAAAAATAAGATCAATGCAGTAAAACTCTTTGGTGATTTTGATATAACCACAGCACCACACAAAAACATCCTTCGCTATATTGAAGAAGGCAGCGGAATGGAAGCATACAAGTTTGTGGAGAAAATAAAAATTTTAAAAGAAATATCAAAAATCTAATCCTATGCAACAGATACCATTTGATTATAAAAAGTTCAGGGCAGAAACACTCTTAAAATATAATCAGGAATTGGACGAAACTTCTGCCAGCATTTTATTTATTCTTCAGGATGAACAAAGAACTGCTTTTGCAGAACAAAGAAGTTTAATAAATGCAGCTTCAAAAAAAATAAATGACTCCCGGCGAATATTAGCGTTAGACAACGATAATCCCAGATGGCAGGCATTTTGGTTTGGTATGGGTTATGGGGGCATGGCATTAATTATTGCAATATTAATTGCCGGAGGATTTTGGGTTTATTACACCTATGAAGAGAAGCAACAGGAAAAGTTACCGGTTCTGAATCAGTGGTATAAAGATTATTACGATAAAACGCAAAACCTGCCCAAAAAAGCAGTAGCCGAATATTTGAGAAACAATCCGGTGCCATAATTAAATTAAGCAGATCAGCTACAGTTCTTTAGTTCTTGATTTGGCAGTAGATGTTTCAGCAGAAGAAAAAGTAAAATGTTCCTCTTGTTTTGCAGGATCAGAATGATTCATCTGATTAAAATTATCATTCCCCTTTTGTATATTTTTTTGTTCTTTTTTTCTCTTCCTTACAAGTGCTGAATTAAGACTGCTCAGGTTAATTTTTTCTTCCGGTATATCAATTTCTTTGGCCAGCCATTTTCTAAATAATGTGGGTTTTAATTCTAATAACTGTTGATAGTATTTCTCAACAATAACGGAATAGACTCTGGATTGATTTGATAGTAACCACTCTTTGATGAATTGTTCATACATAGGAAAAGGATTTAAATAAGAAATAAGCTTTAATGAAAGTTAATAAAAAAATACAAGCCGATTCAACAAAAAATGAGCTTTTATGAAACAAATTCGAATAATTTTTTCAAAAAATCTTACTTCCAATTCAATTATACTTTTTAAGTGTTAAAGGCAAGATGTGAAAACGTATTACATACGTTTTCGATCTTGTTTTTTGGCGAGCCAAAAAAAAACTGACATCATGCAGGCATGATATCAATATTATAAATCAAAAATTTAAAATTAATGAATAGAAAGAAAAATAGAGCCGAAGTAAAAAGCACACCAAAGTGTATTCGATTTAGCGAAATTGAACTAATGATTATAGATCAAAAGCTTAAGGATTCCGGTATAAGTGAATTATCTGAATATTGTCGCCAAATGGCCATCAACGGGTATATTCAGGCGCAAAGCAATAAGCTTGATTTAAATGAAATCAGGGAATGCAAAAAAATGCTCTTTGAAGCCAAAACAAATTTTAACCGAATAAGCAATCTGATTAAAGAAAAGGATCCCGGTTTAAATAAAGCGATCCATGATTTAGTGACGGTATTTCAGGAAAAAATTTCAAAACTGAAACTATGATAGGCAAAGCAAAAAGCAATATTAGTTTGAACAGAACCATTGTTTATAACTTAAAAGAAAATTCTAGGTTAATTTTCACCAACAAATTAGCAGGAGATAATCTGGCGGATTATCGGATGCAGATGGCGGACTTGCAAAAATGTTTTGATGGCAGAGCGAAAATGCTGACCCTCCATGCAAAGCTGTCTCCATCAATAGAAGATGGTAATACTTTAACAATAGCTCAGTGGAAATCAATTGCATCCAAATACCTGAAGAAATTAGAATTAGAAAACCATCAGGCACTTGGCTTTCTTCACTCTGATCGCGACCACAAACACATGCACATCGTTATTAATAAAATAAGAGAAGATAACCTAAAAATTTGCCACGATCATAACATTGGCAAGAAATCTCAAATAGCTGCCGACCAAATAGCCCGGGAAATGGGATTGCAAAGAGCTTTTATAGTCATGCAGGAAAGAATCGAACAAAAGTTTAAAAAGGAACAATTAAAAGCTGTTGAAACTTTAGATACTACCAAAAAAACAATTGGTGCCAAGCAGGAATTTAAAACAGCATTACAGGTGATACTAAAAAATAAGTACAATAATATTGATGAGTTTTTTGATGCCATAGAATTAAACGGCTTTAAAGTTCACCGATATTTTAATAAAACAACCGGAGAACTCAGGGGCTATGGTATTGAAAAAAATGCAGCTAAATTAGATGCTTCCACTATTGGTAAAGAGTTTACTTTAAAATCCCTGCAGATAACTGTTACAGCACAAAAGCAAAATGTGATTCCTGCACTACCAAAGCAATTGACAACCGAAGAACTCAAAAAAGAACTTAGCTCTCATTTAGAAACTATCGCTTCCCTTTCTTTTAAGAACACACGGGATTATTTAGAAATATTAAATCTTACCGGCATATACACAAAGCTGCATTATAATAAAGAAACGGGGAAATTAAGAGGCTATAGTGTTTCAAAAGACAATGTAATTTTCTTTGCAGCAAATGAATTATCACCTAAGCTTACACTGAAAAAATTGAACCTTGAAGTTCTTGATGAAAAAAATCACAAGGAATTTGAAAGAGATGAAATAATTCAGCCTGCTACACAAAAAGATAATGCTACTCAAACTATAAGCCTTGCTGATTTAAAAGAAATTAAAAAAATCAGGTTGGAAGATTATTTACTCTCGCAAGGATTTACTGAAACTAAAAATTTAAAAGGGAGCGACATTTCTGTTTTCAGAAGAACCACTAAGAATGCCAGTATAGCAGAAATAAGAATTTCAAAAAAACAGAATTGTTTTTGGGATTATAATAATACTCCAAACAATAGTGTTCTTCAGTTGCTAATGCAATTACACAAATGCGACAGTGTTACAGCGGTTAATAAATTAATCGAATTCATCAAAAATAATTCTCATTCAGTAAATCTATCTGATAAACAAATGAAGCAAAAAGAAGATTTTGAAAAATTAGGTTTTTCAATTTTAAATGATGCCAAAAAGATCAGGCTTCTGGAAAGCTTTGCTGAGCAAATGGATATTAAAAAAAATGCTTTGAGTGAGGCCGTTATGCTGAGTAAAGAGAAAAATTTCTTTATTGCTCTGAGAAATGATAGTGGCGGTTATTATTTACGAAATAAACTGATGATTAAAAATATAGGCGAACCTGATATTACAACAATTATTATTAACAGATCAAAACCGACATTCATTGTTGATTCGATGATGGATTATCTTAGCTTAAGGTCTTTACTAAAGGGAGAACATAATTTTATCATTTTAAATTCTCCGGCAAATGAAAAATTAGCAATTCAAAAAATACAGTCAGAAAATTTAAAGCCCATTTTGCTGTACCTAAAAAATGACGAGACAGGAAAATCAATTATCAAAAACCTGAGAACTGCTTTTCCTGATGCCAGAGAAATACATAATATCAATACAGCAACTAAACAGTTCAATGGAAAGTTGAAGGGTAATGCCGATGATTTCAAGACAAAATCACCCAGGGTAGAACTCCCTGATATTCATACAGGGATTATCAATAAAGAAATTGATTTTGGAGAAAATGATATTTACAATATTAAAGGATTACGCTCCTGATTTTTACAGTAACAAATGGCCTGTACAAATAATATTAGAAAAGAATGGAAAAATAATTGTTGATCGGCGGCTGTGCTTTGCATAAATTAGGTTCAAGCAGAAGATATAAAGAAATTGATTATTTGGTCTATGATCAATCAAGTAATGCATCTTTTATTCATGATAGAGACAATGAGAAGAATTATTACAACGCAAACGGGAGTCTTTTTTTTGCTGAGATCTGGAAGATGGAAGAAAACAATATCGGGGAGATAGCTTCTCCACAGGCTCTTTTAGAATTAAAAGCATTTACATTTGTTCAGCACTGCATTAACCGACTTTTTCAAAAAGCTGATGAAAGTTAATTTGATATTAAGTTTCTGGTTCGTTCCTTTAACCTTACCAGCGTAAAGGTTGTAGGAAAATATATTACTTCCGGACAGCTTGAAGAAATAAATAAAGTAATCAGATCAGTAAGAAAGTAAGTGAGCAAAGAGAAACTATTGCCAACATTTAGTTGACCTGCTTTAGAAAAGCAGTTACAATAAACAAATAGTTATCGTTCGTTAGGGCAACTTATTAAATCCGAAAAAGGAATTCCTGAAATCTTGAAAATACTGGAGATTCCCAAATCTACATTCTACCGGTATATTGCATAATCACTAAGCCTCAATATTCAATTTGCAATTACTAAGATTTTAAGGCAAATCATAGCCGAATATTTTTCCCAGATAAACGTTCGATGTTGAGTTTATGGGACTTTGATTAATGAAACGTTTTTTTGGGAAAAGGTTGATTATTGTAAACAATTTTTTTGATGATAATCACATTAATAAACCGGAAGACTCATAAAAGGAAGGTTTATTTAAGAATCAATTGTTTTCCATACAAAAACTTGAAGGAAAATTAGGTTTTGCAGCTATTTGTCCTGTAAAACCTAATTGGCTAATTAAAAAGCAAACGCGACATGCATCATCCCCTTTATATTAAGGCGGGTTTGATTGGCAGCAATCTCCTGTGCAAAAGGGGCCTGAATATTAGCGCCTATGGTCACTTGTTTAAAGGTTAATTCTACACCTGCCAAAGCGCTCAATACCTGCCCACCGGTGGTGTAGCTACCTGAGTTCAACCCATCACTCAAATAAATTTTGTGACCATTCAAACGGTTGCTCTCAATATTTTCAATCGTTAATCCTGCGTTGGGTGATAGGGTAATAGTTTCCCTGATAATCCTGTAAAATGCAATACTGTTGATTATTAATTTATTTCCGTATTTATAACCCTGACTGTTGGGCAGCCCGATCTTATAGCTTACCGATGAGCTGATTCCGAATCTGTTAAATTGGATAGAATGCCTTGCATTTAAAAAAAGATCCACACTTCCTGTTCCGATTTGCGCATTGATATCTGCCATTGTAGTAGTGCTGTCATTTGCATTTACACTAAATGCTCCGGTGGGCATTTTAATGCCACCGCCGATCCAAACCTGTTGGGATGATTTAGTGGATGCATTTTTCTGAAACCTTGTGTCAAACAATTTGTAATTGGCCAGCAAAGTAATATCACCTAAACCGCTTTTCGTCATTCTTCCATCATCATCATTTTGAATATTGTGATGATATGGAAGAAAAGCCAATACCTGCCAACGTTTGCCGATATTAAACCCACCCCATATCTCGAATGTGTTATAAAAATTATCACTGTACTGAGTAGGGTCATTTAATAAAGATGTATGATATTCTGCATAGTTCCATCTCGAACCGATAAATGATTTTTTAAAACTGGGAAATAAACCCATATATAAATTTCCGCCACCGCAACCGCAGATACTGCAGGCATAATCACTTGATGCTGCTAACAGAAAGATAACAGCAATGAATAACTTTTTCATTGTTTTGAGAGTTGAATAAATGAATTGAATAAAAAAAAGATCAAAGAAGAAGCTAAGCTTTGGGAGGCTGAAAGAAGCTAAAAGCGATATCGCTTGTAACACCGTTATTAAAATGCGGGAAAGTAATTACTACTAAAGTATTAAAAGGTTGAAGATCAAATTGCTTTTTTGAATAGTATACTATCTCATCTTTATTATCATTTCTTCTTCCCGGGTTTTGCTTTTCTTTGTTTTCTTCCTGTTTTAATTTCTTCATCATCTGACAACGACCATTGCAATGCATCATGGGTTTTGCTTTGTTCTCACAATTTTTTGCAAATGAAACAGTATTACTATAATAGTTAAATACAATCAGCGCCTTATCAAAGGTTTGAACTGCAAATGCAGCAAACAAAATGATGATTGTTAGTTTTTTGAACATTGCCTAATAAATTAAAACTATACTTCCATCATCTTTTTAGCCATTGGAAAAAGAATATTATTTTCTATATGCACATGCTGATGCAGGTCTTCCTCAAAAGCTTTTAATTCTTCCAGACAAACCTTATGTGTTGTGCATGCTGTTTCAGGGGCTGTATAATGATTGGTAAGATCCCTGATAGCAAACATTAACTGTCCTGCATTATCGTGTTCAGTTTCCATTACCAATACAGGGCCATCAATAAACCCGGGTGCAAATACTTGTTGATCATTATTTTCGACAGAAGTAACTAGCTCTTTTATTCTGGGGAAGAGGATCATTTCTTCTTTTTGCATATGCGGCAATAACTCTTCGCGAACGGCTGTAAACAATTGTAATACCTGTTGCATATTGGGATATTTATCACCATGCTTTGTCACAACTTTTTCTATATGGTTATAAATGGTAGGGATAGAATTCTTTACATAAAAATGATGATGGATCAGAATGAACGAGATGAGCTGTTCAGCATTCATTTCAGTAAAAGGCATTTGCGCTTTTACCGGAGCAGCTTGCTGCATTTCTTCAATGAGACTGCTGATGTCGAGGTCTTTTTCAAGGCATACTTCTGTTAAAGTTTTACCGCCACGACAACAGAAATCAAGACTATATTTTTCCAGAACAGGGATAACTTCATGATGTTCTAATGCTATGCTCTTTAAGGTTTGTTGTTTGATATTTTCCATGTTGTTTAATTTTCAGCAAAGTTGCTATGTCTATTTTTTAAACCTTATGATTCAAATCATCTTGCAATAAATAGTTCGATCACCTGATCTTGTTTTTAAAATGGCATAGTTGCACATTCATGATCAAAATGCCACTGAACATGATCAGGGCGATACAGAATAATAGTTCATTTATAAGCGGAATGCCTGTATTAGCCAACGCTGCAACTCCCTGTATCATCAAAAACAATTCATTGATGATAATACCTGAAATAAATATTAAAAGGCCTTTCCTGAAACCCTTATCAATTGATAATATTTCAAGCGAAAGAATATATCCTATAATAAAAATGCTCGTAACGCCTAGCAAAACAAGGTGCAAATAGCCAATTACAATAGGCCTGAATCCAAATGCCAATTGACTTAAGGAAGGAACAGTAGAAAACAGTTGCAGTAACAATTTTATTGTTAGGGCAATTCCCGAAAGCATTAATAACAATCTTCCTTTTTCAGAAAAAAACGACTTTATAGTGCTTATATTCTTTATCATGAGCTTTGCTAAAAACAGCCATCCGATCAATTGTGTTATTGCTGCAGTCACTACAAAGCAGTAAATTGGAAAAGGAATAGGCATCCACAAAGCTGATAAAAAATACGCTGGCGGGCAGGCTAAGCAAAACATCCAAAAAATAATTCTTAATTGGTTTTTGATATGCTCTATTCTTTCTAATTGTGAAAACAATAAGCCCATGATTACAAAGAAGAACCAACCGTTATATTGAAAATGGAGGAAAAAATAGACAGCTGCTAATTGAAAATTTTGATTCGTGATTTTGGCAGCCATTATATACGCAAGAGAAAAAGCACCTAGCGATGAAATAACATTAAACAGCAAAGCCGCTTTGAACCATAAAAAGCTTATTTGCTTATGCTCGACACTGTTTAGATGCTTCCAAAATTTTATTGCAAAAAAGTATGAAATAAAAATAGACAATGTTGAAAAACTGATTGAAACAAGTCCATAACCCTGCAAAGGAAAACTCAGCAACATGCCGTAAGCGGTAAGGAGATTTCCGAATAAAAGTATCCGATATTGTTTATAAACGCCTTCGCCTTTATATTTTGAAAGATGATGAACCAACAAAGCCATCAATGCTTGTGTAATCCAACCGGAAAATGCAAAATGGGAGTGACCGTGTAATAAGTGTTTCTGATCGATAAAAGGTAGTGAAAATGCAATTTTATAACGAAGAATAACACCGATAGATGCTACAAGCATTAGATTAAAGATTGAAATGCGCAACCAATTTCGCAGAGTAACATTCATGCAGTTTGTTTGGTTGCAAATTAGATATAGCTAACTATAGACTATATGATTGTAATCATAGCTAACAATACACTTTGCCCTTGTCTATCACCAACTCACCTTTTTTATGCATCTGCCGAATGGCTCGGATCACAGTTTCTACTCTTAAACCTGTCATATCAGCGATTTGTTGCCTTGTCAATTGTAGCTGATTGCATTTAGGGCAGAAATTTTTATTTTCTTTTTTGAGATAATTTATAAGAGCTGATATTCTTGCTTCGGGTGCATGGTAGGCGATCGATTTCAGAATCAGGAATTTAAACCGCACTCTTTTTGCCAATAGTTTACTGAATGAAAAATGGATATCAAAATTTTCTTTGAGCAGTTGCAGGAATGTTGATTTCGATAATCTGATAACGACTGCTTCTTCATCAGCAATTGCTGCAGCGGCATAAGGGCCGTCATCAAATAAGGGCATTTCGCCAAAGCATTCTCCGGGTTCTATAATGGTTTGAATAAATTCTTTCCCTTCGTCGTCAATATTTACCCATCTGATACTACCGCTTATCAATTGATAGTAAAAAGAACATTGATTCCCTTCATTGAATAAGATCTCTCTAGCTGCCAATTTTTTATAGGTGCCACCCCAGGCGAGCAATGTATCAATATCAATCATCTCAGTCATAATCAGATAGTTCTTAAAGTTATGAAGTTTGAACGAAACTATTTTTTATGAAAGACCTTATTCATGATAATGGTCATGATTTTAGGTTCCTCATCATAAGTGCTTAGCAACCAGTGTTTATGATCGATGTTATTGCATTTATATATTTTTTCCTCAGTTATGATTGTACGCATAAAATGCTGAATGGCTGATAACTAATCTTGTGCAATCAATTACAACTAAAAAATAAAGTCGCATGAAAAAAGTTCTGGTAATGATGTTGGTAGTTGTTACTGCCTATGCTTGTGGAAATCAAAATGGCGGATCAACTACGAAGGCCCCTGGCAGTGAAGCAACAACTAACGATAATCCGTCTTATGATCCTCAACGTGGCGAAGGTAAATTCACAAAAGTAGAAGTAGCTGCTACTATTGATGCAAAACTCTTGGAAAACGGCACAAAAGTGTATACGGTTAAATGCAGTGCCTGCCACAAATTAACGGGTGAAAAATTAGTCGGGCCGGGATGGACTGGTGTAACGAAAAGACATACAGCAGAATGGATCATGAATTTTGTTACCAATACAGATGCAATGCTTAATAAAGATCCTAAGGCACAAGCATTATTAGAAATCTGTTTAGTAAGAATGCCTAATCAAAATGTAAGCGATGATGATGCAAGAGGAATCTATGAATTCATGCGTAAAAATGATGGTATAAAATAACCCTACTATAAAACAACATTTCGTTTTTTATAAATCCTAAAACAACTAATATGAGAACTTATAAGTTCAGTGCAATGGCTTTGATAGCTGTTGCATTAGTAATAGGCTTCATTGCCTGTAAACCCAAAAATGCAGGCAATGCTGTAAGTGCTGATGCTGCATCCAAAGTCTATGTTGCTCCCGGCAAATACGATGAGTTTTACAATTTTGTTTCAGGTGGATTCAGCGGTCAAATGAGTGTTTATGGATTGCCTAGTGGAAGGCTTTTAAAAGTGGTTCCCATTTTCTCTATCAATCCTGAAAATGGTTACGGATTCAGTGAAGAATCAAAACCAATGTTAAACACATCGCATGGATTTATTCCCTGGGATGACCAGCATCATTTAGACCTGTCTCAAACAAACGGTGAGATTGATGGTCGCTGGATTTTTGCTAATGCTAATAATACACCACGTGTTGCAAGGGTTGATCTCTCTACTTTTCATACCTCAGAGATCATTGAATTACCTAACAGTGCAGGTAATCACTCATCCCCATTCATTACTGAAAACACGGAATATGTTGTTGCAGGTACTAGATTTAGTGTACCACCTGATGATGTAAATGGCGATGTGCCTATTAATACATACAAGAAAAATTTTAAAGGCACCATCAGTTTTATCAGTGTAGACAAAGGAAGTGGTAAAATGGATATTGCATTTCAATTGCAATGCCCGGGTGTGAATTTTGATTTGAGCCATTCCGGTAAGGAAAAATCGCATGGATGGTTCTTTTTCTCATGCTATAATACAGAACAAGCTAATACCTTATTAGAAGTTAATGCTTCTCAGAATGATAAAGATTTTATTATGGCTGTAAATTGGAAGAAAGCGGAAGAGTATTTAAAAGCAGGTAAAGGAAGGAAGCAATCTGTAAAATATGCACATAATGTATATGACGAGAAAACACATACTGCCACTTCCGAAATTAAAACAGAAGTAACAGTATTAGATACAAAACTGCTGAAAGACATTTGTTATTTTATTCCTTGCCCTAAATCCCCGCACGGTTGTGATGTTGATCCAACAGGCGAATACATTGTAGGCAGCGGCAAACTTGCTGCATTGATACCGGTATTCAGTTTCGATAAGATTCAAGCAGCGATTGCTGCAAAAGATTATATCGGAGATTATGATGGTATTCCGATCATCAAATATGAATCTGCTTTATATGGTGAAGTAAAGAAACCTGGTCTCGGGCCTTTACATACAGAGTTTGACGGTAAGGGAAATGCCTACACTTCATTCTTCGTTTCATCAGAAGTAGTGAAATGGAATATTAAAGATTTGAAAGTGTTGGACAGAGCACCTACTTATTACTCTGTTGGTCATTTATGTATTCCCGGTGGAGATACAAAGAAGCCAAATGCAAAATATTTGATCGCTTATAATAAGATCACAAAAGACCGTTATCTGCCAACAGGTCCTGAGTTAGCACAGAGTGCACAGTTGTATGATATCAGCGGAGATAAGATGCAATTGATCTTAGACTTCCCAACCATTGGCGAACCGCACTATGCACAGGCTGTTTCTGCTGATCTGATCAAGAATAATTCTGTAAAATTCTTTAAGATTGATGAGAATACGAATAAATACGTTTCTAAAGGCGAAAGCACCACCAAAGTAGTAAGAGAAGGAAATAAAGTACATATTTATATGACTGCTATTCGTTCCCATTTTTCTCCTGATAATATTGAAGGTGTAAAACTGGGAGATGAAGTTTATTTCCATATCACGAATCTTGAACAGGATTGGGATGTGCCACATGGCTTTGCAATTAAGGCCGCAGGGAATGCTGAGTTATTGATCATGCCGGGCGAAACACAAACGTTAAAATGGACACCAGACAGGGTTGGTATCATACCAATCTATTGTACAGATTTCTGTAGCGCATTACATCAGGAAATGCAGGGATATGTGCGAGTATCACAGGCAGGAAGCAATGTGCCTATCAGTTACAGTTTAGGTACTAATCTGCCAAACGCAGACAGTACAACAAAGAAATAATTTCCCTAAAAAAGAGAGGTGTGTCAATTCAGTAGCACATACCTCTCTTTTTATTTAATGATGTGATATGAAAACGAATAGATTGAAAACAGCGACAAGAATTATTTTATTCTTATGCGGCCTTTCGCTCATTGCTGTTTTATATGTTCCGATGTGGAGTATAGAATTAAATGCCCCTCAATATCCTGAAGGATTGAGTTTAGCCATTTATGCCAACCGATTAGGCGGCAATGTTGATATCATCAATGGATTGAACCACTATATCGGCATGAAGACTTTGCATGAAAAAGATTTTGTTGAATTTTCAGTGTTACCCTACTTTATTTTATTTTTTGCTGCAGCTTTTGTTTTAACTGGATTGATCGGAAAAAGAAAATTATTGTACATACTATTCATACTTTTTGTAAGTTTTGGTGTGTTGGCGATGGTCGATTTTTGGCGATGGGAATTTAATTACGGGCACGACCTGAATCCTGAAGCAGCCATCAAGGTTCCCGGTATGTCATATCAGCCACCCCTCATAGGCTACAAACAATTACTGAATTTTGGTGCATACTCAATGCCTGATATCGGCGGATGGATCTTTGTTTTGGCGGGTACATTACTTCTGTTATTGTTAATGATAGAAGTAAGAGGGTTAAAAAAAATGAAGCTTAGTGATAATAATGTAAAATTGATGGCCCCGATCATCGGTATGTTTTTTATCAGCAGTTGCAATACCGAACCTAAGCACATCAATTTAGGAAAGGACAATTGTGATTTTTGTAAAATGACGATCAGTGATAATCGTTTTGGTGCTGAGATAGTAACCAAAAAAGGAAAGGCCTATAAGTTCGATGATTCGCATTGCTTACTGTCATTTCTTCATTCAAAAATGATCGAGCAAAATGAAATTGCAGATGTGTATTTTATTGATTTTAGTAATGATCATGCATTTGTAAAAGCAGATCATGCTTTCATATTACAAAGTGAATTATTTAAAAGTCCAATGAACGGCAATATTGCAGCTTTTGCAAATGAAGACAGTATGAAAAAAATGATGCAGCAATATTCCGGAAAAAGTCTAACCTGGGGTGAGTTAAACCAATGAAATATTTTTTGATCATATTGTGTCTGTTGCATTGCACGACAAATGTTTTTTCGAAAGCGATACATGTTGGAAAGAATCAGTTATATAAATCAATTAATGCTGCAATTAGTTCTGCTGATGCCGGCGATACTGTTCTGGTAGATGCTGGTTTGTATCTTGAAAAGAGCATTTCTATAAATAAAAAGATCGTTCTTAAAGGGATTAATTATCCTGTTCTGGATGGCGAAAAAAAATATGAGATCATTTCTATAAAAGCAGACGGCGTTATTATTGAGGGATTTAAGATCATTCATTCCGGCGTATCCAGTATTGTAGATATTGCGGGTATTAAAATTTACAACAGACGGGATGTAATTATTCAAAATAATATTCTCGATGATACCTTTTTCGGCATTTATGTACAGAACGGAAAAAATTGTTTTATAAAGAACAATAAGATAGCAGCACATAATTCTGAAGAACAACAAAGTGGTAATGGCATTCATTGCTGGAAGAGCGATAGTTTACAAATCATAGGCAATACGATCAGCGGTCACAGAGACGGCATTTATTTTGAGTTTGTAACACATTCCGTGATCTGGAGAAACAATTCTTTTAAAAATATACGTTACGGATTACATTTCATGTTCTCTAGTGATGATGCTTATATCACGAATAGTTTTGAAAATAATGGCTCAGGTGTTTCAGTAATGTATTCACATGGCGTTAAAATGTTCAATAATTATTTTAAAGAAAACTGGGGAGATGCCGCTTATGGCATTTTATTGAAAGAAATATCCGACAGTTATATTGAGGGCAATTTTTTTGAAAAAAATACCAGTGGCATTTATATGGAAGGTGCCAGCCGGATCCATATGCAGAAAAACACTTTTAAAGATAATGGGTGGGGAATGAAGATACAAGCAAGTTGCATGGATATTGTGGTGGAGAAAAATAATTTCATTGGTAACACATTTGATGTTGGTACGAATGGGAGCTTAGTGCTGAATACTTTTAATAATAATTACTGGGATAAATATGATGGATATGACCTGAATAAGGATCAAATCGGCGATATACCTTATAGACCGGTGAGTATGTTCTCGATGATTGTAGAAAAAAATCCGCCTGCGATGATGTTATTTAGAAGTTTTATGACATCCCTGTTGGATAAAACTGAGAAAGTGATACCCAGTCTCACACCTGAAAATTTGAAAGATAATTTTCCGATTATGAAAAGACTGTTTTAAGATATTAAAAGAGCATTAATAAAATAAAATTTGTTTATGATTATTGCGAGCAATGTATCGAAGCAATTTGGCAAATTAAAAGCCTTGGATAATGTTTCTGTTACCTGCAGAAAGGGAGAGTGTATTGCATTAATTGGCCCGAATGGAAGCGGTAAAACAACATTGATCAAAAGTATTCTTGGAATGGTGGTTCCGGACAGCGGCTTTATCACTTTTAACGAAAAAAACATTTTACACGACTGGAAATACAGAGAACAGATCGGCTACATGCCACAGATAGGAAGATATCCCGACAATATGACGATCGGTCATGTGTTAGAAATGATGAAAGATATACGCAGTAAAACTTTGAGTATTGATGAAGATCTGATCAAAGCTTTTAAATTGAATGACCTGATGCATAAAAGAATGCGAACCTTATCCGGCGGGACTACTCAGAAAGTAAGCGCTGCTTTGGCATTCTTGTTTAATCCTTCTGTATTGATCTTAGATGAGCCGACAGCTGGGTTAGATCCTGTTGCTTCTGAAATATTCAAAGATAAAATCACATCCGAAAAGCAAAAGGGGAAACTGGTATTGATCACATCGCATGTATTAAGTGACTTGGATGATCTCATCACACAGGTTATTTATATGCAGGACGGACAACTTAGATTCCATAAGACCATTGAAGAATTACGTAATGATACAGGGGAAGAAAAATTAGCTAAAGCCATTGCAAACGTTATGATCAAAAATTAAGAATGAAAAAAATCATCAAATATGTAATGACCGATATTCTCCGTAACAGGATCGTATTGGCGTACACTGTTTTTTTATTAATCACTTCTTTCAGTGTCTTTAGTTTGGAAGATAATAATAGTAAGGGGTTATTGAGTTTCTTGAATGTTATTTTGATCGTTGTGCCATTAGTGAGTATTATTTTTTCTACCATTTATGTTTACAATAGTACTGAGTTTATAGAATTGCTGGTCAGCCAACCCTTAAAAAGGAAATCCATCTGGTTGAGTTTGTTTACCGGTTTATCATCATCCTTGGCTTTGGCATTTTTTATTGGGGCTGGCATTCCTATTTTATTGTATCAGACAAATGCTATTGGCTTTATGATGATCGGAATCGGTATTTTATTGAGTATCGTTTTTGTTGCCATTGCAATGCTGGCAGCTGTTCAAACAAGGGATAAAGCAAAAGGTATTGGTATTGCCATTTTATTATGGCTTTATTTTTCTTTATTATTTGATGGGCTGGTTTTATTTCTCTTGTTTCAGTTTGCTGATTATCCGTTGGAAAAACCAATGATTGCTATGAGTGCATTGAACCCTATTGACCTGGGAAGAATATTGATCCTATTACAATTAGATGTGTCTG
>CAIKTE010000288.1 GCA_903830285.1 uncultured Chitinophagaceae bacterium
CCGTTTGTTTTTAATGCATTTAAAACCGTTTGTGTATGATTGTATACCGATGTTTGCAATGCGCTGATATTTTGACCTGCCCATGCAGCAGGTATCGTTTGTTTTCCGGGATCGGCCCATGAATCACTGTAATGAAAATCGATCATGATGCGCATCCCGGCGTTCTTGGCACGAATGGCTTTTGCAACAAGATCGGCTGTATTGCACCAACCATCAGATGGATTGACCCAAACCCTTAAGCGAATGGAATTCATTCCCAGATTTTTCATTAACTGAAAACAATCCTGCTGTGTTCCATTGGCATCATAGAATTTATAGCCCGATGCTTCCATTTGTGTCACCCAACTTACATCAGCACCTTTTGCAAAAACATAGGTTGGTGTAGGAGTAGGAGTTGGTGTGGGAGTTGGCGTAGGAGTTGGTGTTGTTTGTGATGATGCATTTTGTTTACTGCAACCAAGCACAAGCATCATCAAAAAATAATAAGAATATTTAAAAATGATTTTCATTGGAATTTTATTTCACGAGAAAGACAAAGTTCTAACTATTTTCTTTGCATTGATTATTTGAAAATATATTGATTTGTTATAAATAAAAAACGTCTCCGAAAATGGAGACGTTCTTTATTTATTTATCATAATCCCTCATTTTATTATTGGATCATATAAGAATAGTAACCTGAATTATTTAAGAAGAGTGTTACTTTATGCGTACCGGCAGGAACTGCAATATTTGTAGTTGCATCACCGATATTGTTACCGCCATAAGACAGACTTCCTATTCCTGATCCACTTGCGCCTGCATCACCTAAATTGGTTCCCCAATCGTGATTGGCTCTGAATTTAAATTGATCACCAGCTGCAGTAGTAATGGTTCCGGTCCAGTTATTATTAGTAGAACTGTACACCATATCCACATCATTACTCCATCCGCTAGCAGCAAAGCTTCCAATCATGCTCCATGATGTTGCTGTAGCTGACCATGTTTTAGCAGTAGTATTTGCAACGAGATGATAGTAACCCGCTCCGGCAACCTGCATATTTCCTCCGCTTGTGCTTAATGTTCCGCCGCCGCCATCACCCCATGAATTATTCCAGTCGGGTGTTGTATTCATCTTGAACTGATAAGTACCGCCTGCAGGCATATTGATATAACCATCATAGCTTCCGTCACTCTTAGGTGAGCCCATTGTTGGTGCAGTGGCCGGTGCCCATCCCTGATAATCACCAGGTACATACATTAATGCATAGAGCGCTACTTTAGTTACTGTAAATGTTCCATGTTGAAAATCTGCTACAATTTTATATGTTCCTGTAGCTGCTGGGCCGGGGAAATTGCTTGATAGATCATAACCAAAACTTCCGCCTGCACTTAAACCGGGAAGTGAATTATCTGCAACAGAATATTTATGGGTCCAGTCTCCATTCAAAGGAAGCATTAAATATTGTTGTCCGCCATTCAGATAGAAAGTTCCCTGATAAGTAACAGAATCAATCTTTGTAAACTGCTGAGCAGGAGTAGGAACAGGATTGCCCCATCCGCCAGAAGTTGCAGCTCCTACCAGGAACAGTGCCTTAGTAGTTGGAGGAGTTACTTTTGGAGGTACCACATAAGTAGTATACTTAACAACTACTGTATTTGATTTCAACAAATCGTTATTGTTAGCATAAGAAGATGTGATCCTGAAATCCATATTATAGGCAGTGTTATAAGCAAGACCATAATTCAACAAAATAGAATTGAGTTCTTTTGCTTTGAATGAAGTGGTCAATGCACCGCTAACAGTACGGGTAACTTCTTTGCTGAAGCTGCGTCCTGAAGAATCTACTTCAACAATATATTTAGAAGTAGAAGAATCTGCCGCATAGGCCGGATTTGTCCAGGTTAATGTTAATGCTATCTTATCCGAATCGGCCATTACCGGGGCGATCGTCGTTGAAGAAGCAGTTAATACAGATGCAGTTCCTCCTGCATACGTTGGCAAGCTGCCTACCTTATCACAAGATGTGAAAAAAGCAGCCATCAACAACGACAAGAAACTGATTTTTATTAATGATTTCATATTGCGTTTTTTTATTTTGAATTAATTAGAATGAAACATCGATTCATTTTTGCTAATTCTACCTTTTAATATTATTGTTTGGTAAGCGTAATTGTTCCAATTTGAAAATTCACTTGTATTAAATAAGTGCCACTTGCCAACGGTGCTCTGCAGTTACCCCCATTATAAACAAAGGGAAATGCTAAGGTCGTAGGGTCACCGGAAGCTTGTTCCGTTTTAATACTCCATTGGTCAGTCCAGGAACCATCATTAACACCAATCAGTTTGTATTCACCATCACCAATTATTGGTATTGTAACTGTATAAGAGGTATTGCTAAGCTTTGTAAACTTTTGGCTTGCAGTACTTCCTGCTGCTATTGGATTACCCCATCCACCACCTACTGCACTACCAACAATATA
>CAIKTE010000289.1 GCA_903830285.1 uncultured Chitinophagaceae bacterium
CCAATCATATTTTTTGTATGGGTTTTGATAGCCCAAATTTATGAAAATATTTTTATATTAAACTCCTCCGGAGTTCTTTACAAAGCATATTTTAAATTTAGCGCCTGCAAATTTAATTAAAAATTTATATTCGTAAAAAAAATTTAATAAATTAGAAAATGAGTGAAGCAGAATTGATGTTTCAACAGACTTCGTTTTATAGTAAACAATCCCATAAAATATACCCCAAATAAAAAGGGAACCAAGGTCATCGATTCTCCAATGACCAGCTGCAAAAAGTGCCGAAGAAATCAGGATTGCCACAAAAGGCGACAGTCTTTGTAGTAGTTGTCCCAAGACTTGCTTTCTGAAAAAATACTCTTCGAAAATTGGCCCAATTAAAACAGACGAAATGGCATGAATTGCCATATTCAAATCAATATCTGCAACACCAAAAACTAATAATTTAAGCTTCCAATTGAATAGATTATCAAAGTATTCTGCTGGGGAATCAAAAGGGCTGGATACAATTCTTACAGCGATAGATAAAAATAACATCAATAGAATAATCTTTATTCCGGGAAACTTAACATGCCATTGTAATGGTACACCACTCTTCTTGCTAAAAAATATGATCAGCGGCAAGAGTGAAATTGAAGATCCCGCAAAAAGAACAGTTTTAAAATAATTTCGTGGTATGAGATTAAACTGTAAAAGCAAAAATCCTATTAATGTGAAGTAAATTATATATGATGCATAAAAGAATATTATTAACACAAAACTTTGCCTTGTATTTGGATAAAACTTTTCGTCCATATTGACCTTGTTATGGAAGTATAATTGCTTTTTACTACTTAATAAGTTCCAAAAGTTTTCTCGCTGCCAATTCTCCTGCCGGTGTCAAAATTTTATCGTCGCCTGTTTGACTAGGCTGTTGGGCATTTGCATGATTAATTGCATCACCAATATAGTCAGGTGTATAATTATTGTTGGTTGGTGAATTCATGGTTGATTGCCATCGATCAGTTCCAGGATAACCACCACCCCCTGCAGTTGTTATAACATGATTATCTGTTCCCAAATTGTAGCAGGTATTTGTCGCTATATTATAGCCAGTATTTGGCGGTAACGGAACTCCATAAATTAGGAAGTATTCAGCAGCACCGTTTTGACTACCTCCTTTTAATCCGATTGCTTCTCTTTGATTCAGTACTTCTACCAAATCACCCAACTCTTTCAACGTCCATCTTTCCGTCTTTTTCATGATAAAAAATTTAAGTGATTAGTAATTAAATTGTTTTTTTACTGGCGATGTATTTAAGGTTATCGAACAGCCGGAGCAATAGTTTTCTCTTCCTGGTAAGGATATCGGCTACCCCCTTGAACTCGTAATTGAACTCGAGGGTAGTGCCGTAATTGGTGGTCAGTTTATTAGGCAGATCTACAGTAATCAGGTAGGTCTGGAGATCGTTTTTCTTTGCAAATGTTTCGGATTGGTTGCTCAGGGCCGAAATCATCGTTACCTTCCCGCCAATGGAGCCATACTCCATGTAGGGGTAGTTGTCGAGCCGGATAATTACCTCCTGACCAAGCGCGACTTTTCCGGCACCCTGGGAAGGAAGGTAAACCTGACCCAACAATGGATTATCGGAAGGGATTACCGAAACTAATGGGGTACCTGCGGCAATGAAATCATTCTCTCTCCAGAAATTCAGATATTCCAGTTTGCCAGCGAATGGAGCACAAAAAGTATAGGCCAGTCGCCATTTTTTGATGTTGTTCACCATCTCATTGTAACCGGAATAGAGATCCATTTGAATTTTTTGTTCTCCCTCCAGCTGCTCGAGTTCCAGTACCTGAATTTTGTTCCGTGTATCATTAAGCTGCAATTTGATATTTGTAAGTTCCTGTCCCAAGGCCTGGTTATTTTCCATCTTCGTCAGGTAGCTGACTGCCGAACGTTCCAGGTCCGCCTCGGCTATGGTTTTGGAATGGAAGAGCATGCTGTCGCGGTGAACATTTTTACCGATCATTCTCAGCGATGCACTGTTGGTATCCATCTGCTGCCGGCTCAGTTCCATCAGCTGCAACTGGGATTGCAACAGTTTTTTGGCGCTTTCAAGCTTTTTTTGATAGGGCTTTCCCTGCCTGTTGTTCAGGTGCTTTTCAAGCGCATTGATAAAAGAATAATATGAATTGCCCAGCTCTCCTAAAACCAGATTGATTGGCAAGCCTTGAAGTGTTGGTTGTTTGTAAAGTGAATCGATGGAATGGAGCTCCAGATAATCTTCCATTTTAGAAACATCTTCCAGCCGGGCAGGATTGTCAAGGCAGGCAATAACCTGGTCCTCTTTCACCGGATCGTTGTTGTTTTTCAGCAAATGCAATTTGCCGGAGGAATTGGCCACCAGTCTGACAGGCGCCTCTCGGGCGGTGATAGAAATGGGC
>CAIKTE010000290.1 GCA_903830285.1 uncultured Chitinophagaceae bacterium
GGAATAATATTTTATGTCTTGTTTTATAACTCGAATGTGTGCCTATCAAATGTGCGATGATGGATAAATTACCACCGATAAGATCGCCTTCTGCATGTCCGGTCTTATTCAATCCATTTGCCGCACATGCATAGTTTGTCGTAACACCACTCAATGCTTCTTTTAAGGAGGCGATATATTTATTCTGATAACCATCACCACTAAACGCATTTGCCATGGGTGCATGCAGGGTTGCTATTTGAAAATGCTGAAAGATATGTGCCTGTAAAACGGTCACATCACTGAAGCCTATGATCCATTTCGGGTTCTTCTTGAATTTTTGAAAGTCAATATGATCGATCATCCTACTCAATCCATACCCACCGCGTGCACAAAGGATCGCTTTGATGCTGCTGTCGTTCATCATCTTCTGCAGGTCCTGGATCCTTTGTTTATCCGTTCCGCTGAAATAATGGAATTGGTTGCCAACTGTATCACCCACTTTAACTCTGTAGCCCCAGTTTTCCAATGTTCTGATACAGGTTTCGGCATTTTCAGCAGGCATATAACCCGAAGGGCAAACAATGCCGATAGTATCGCCCTTTTTAAGGTATGGAGGAATGGTGATCATGCAGCAATATTACTAAACAGTTTTTTATAATTGCGGCTTATTGATAGATCCATGTATTTATGTAAGGGTTGCCAACCTTTCGAAGGTTGGCAACCCTGGTCATTTATGAATTTCTTCTACTGAAGTTATTGCAGCTTTTTTTGCTTTGTCTGATTTTTTAAGTTCATTTCTTTTTTTCTTCCTGAATCTTTCAATGCTTTATCCAACAGCATTTCGATTTGACCGTTCACACTTCGAAATTCATCAGCGGCCCACTTTTCAAGAGCGGCATAAGCGTCATCATCAATTCGTAAAACAAAAGCTTTTTTACTCAAAGGAAATGATTTATTTACTGATAAATTGTTCCCGTATTCAATACAGGTGTCGCAGCTCTTTCACCGCATAATACCACCATTAAATTACTTACCATGGCAGCTTTCTTTTCTTCATCTAATTCAACGATCTGCTTTTTAGACAATAATTCCAAAGCCATCTCTACCATACTTACTGCACCTTCCACTATTTTACTTCTTGCTGCGATAATAGCAGTTGCCTGTTGCCTTTGCAGCATGGCACCGGCAATTTCGGATGAATAGGCTAAATGACTGATCCTTGCTTCTTTGATAATTAAGCCTGCATTGAATAAGCGTTCGTTTAATTCGCTCTCCAGCATTTTAATTACATCATCTCCCCCATCTCTTAAAGTAGTTTTCGCATGCTCGTCTTCAATATTGTCGTAAGGACAAATGGATGCCAAATGTCTGATAGCTGCTTCCGTTTGATTAACGATATACTCGCTGAAATTAGTTACATCAAATACAGCTTTGTATGAATCTTTAATTTGCCAGATTAATACCGCAGCAATATCAATGGGATTGCCCAATTTATCATTCACTTTCAGTTTATTACTTTCTAAACTTTGAGCCCTGAGCGACAATTTAATTTTTGAATACAATGGATTTACAAAAAACAATCCGTTATCTTTTGCCGTGCCAACATATTTACCAAAGAATGTGAGCACTACTGCATAATTAGGCTGAATGATGATAATGCCTTTGAATAAAAAAATAGCAGTAGCAATGAATAATAATCCAAGCCAAAATAAAGAAGGAGGATTGCCCTGTGAAGGTGCATTTGCCGCTAAAGTATACACTCCTGTTGCAAAAAGCAGCAATGCAATTGCAATGACAACAAACCCTGAAATTGGTTTTAGTATTTTTTCCATAAAATTCGTTTTAATATCATTTTGATATCAAAGCTATATCAGTCATTTCAAATCGCAAAATAATTTTTATGAATGCAGAGGATCCCACCAGATTCGTTTACGATTGCACGGTATTTCATTGATACTTCCAGACTGCTATCACCCGAAAAAGAAAGGCATTACTATCCGGATGAAGCAGTGTTTTGAAATCCTCCCTCCATGAATGATATATATCTTCCCTATACCTGATCGCTGATCCCTTTTTAGTAAATCCAGATCAACACTACAGTACTGCCACAGTTCGCCACAATATTGTGGGTTGTTGTGGGAGTAATGTGGGAATGATGTGGGTTTAGTCCCTGTAAAACAAGAGGA
>CAIKTE010000291.1 GCA_903830285.1 uncultured Chitinophagaceae bacterium
CATTTCTGCCACTTCTTTTCCATCAAAATAAACGGTAAAATATGCAGCTCTAGAAAAGATTCCGCTTTTCTTGTTGATAATAATTTTAGCGCTCATTAAATTAAAACTAAGTTTTTAAGTCGAGATGAAATATACTGTAATAAAAAATCCTGCTTTTAGAGCAGGATCTTTATTTTATGAGTTGAAGATATTATCATGATCTTCTTCGAGCAATAAATATTTTTTTCTTCCCAAGGTTAAATAATACAATAAATAAGATACACTTGGAATAATTAAAGCAACCTGCAAAAAAGGAAGCCATACAGTTGCATCGATTTGTAGATTTTTTGCCAATAGTTTTGAAAATATCCCTAACAAAAGTAAAATATACAATGGCCAAAAATATTTCATCCCATTTCTGGTTAATAAAAATTTATTCTCGTTATCGTTTACGGTTACAACCATTGGATTGCTTTTGTAAAACCCGAATTTCAAATAAACACTATGTACACCGGGAGCTACAACAAATTCTTCTGAGCTTCCATTTTTAACAGCCCCAACTTCCACTTCATCAATAAATACTTTAAAAGCCCTTAGTCTGTTTAGCCACTCTCCTTTTCTATTGATAATAATTTTTGTTGCCATGATATTTGTCTAAAATTTTTATAATCCAAACAATCCTTTATTCAATAATTGCAAAGTTTTTGTTTTGTATTGCCCGTCCACCAACAAAGAAACATTGTGCGGACTTCCACCATAACTTACCATACGCACCGGTATCTCTTCAATGGCATCGAATAATCTTTTCATTACATCATTGGTTGATTCAATTTCATTGCCCACAATAGAAATAATGGTTTGATTCTTATCTACTTCGGTAGTACCAAAAGGTTCCAGTTCGCGAATAATATCGTTTAAGAAAGTATCATTATCAATGGTAACAGACACCGCTACTTCGGAAGTGGTCACCATATCAATGGATGTTTTATATTTCTCAAACACTTCAAATACTTTCCTTAAAAAACCATAAGCCAGCAGCATGCGGCTGCTCTTTATTTTAATAGCAATGATGCCGTCTTTTGCTGCAACTGCTTTTACACCAACGCTTCCTGCCTCTTTGGTAATAGTAGTTCCGGGGGCATCGGGCTGCATTGTATTCAATAATTTAACAGGAACATTTTCCTGCTGTGCAGGCCAGATGCATGTTGGATGTAAAATCTTTGCACCGAAATAAGCTAACTCAGCTGCTTCTTCAAAACTCAGTTGTTCAATGGCAACTGTCTTATCAACAATACGCGGATCATTATTATGCATGCCATCGATATCTGTCCATATTTCGCAGACAGATGCTTTGGCTGCAGCTGCGATCAATGATGCCGTATAATCGCTACCGCCACGTTTTAAATTATCTACTTCGCCTCTTGCATTCTTACAAATATAACCCTGAGTGATAAATAGTTTTTTATCGCTGTGATGCTGTAATAATGCATTCAGTTTTGTTTTGATAGCGGGAAGATTCGGTTCTTCATTTGCATCAATACTCATGAATTCCAATGCGGGTAATAATAAATGATCAATTCCCTGCTCTTCCAGGTACACACAAAATAATTTGGTACTCATCAATTCACCTTGTGCAAGAATATCTTTATACAAAGCATCGCTGAAAGAAATGCGCAGAATGATATTCAGGAATTCGAAATGTTCGGTAACAATTGAATTAGCTTTTGCCTGCAATGCTTCGCCGTTCACCAATTCACTCACAAACTTTCGATAATGTGCTTCTAATTTATCAATACTTGCTTTAGCAGAAACCCTGTCACTCTGCGATAAATGAGTGCTGATCTCAACCAACGAATTGGTTGTGCCGCTCAATGCACTTAAAACAGTTATAGTGGGCTCGTCATCTTTGGTGATCAGTTCCGATACCTGACGCATGCGTTCGGGCTTGCCAACACTGGTTCCGCCGAATTTCATCACTTTCATATTCCAATAATTTTACGAGTTGCAAATGTAGGCGAATGCTGCAATTACTAAAGTTATTGGGTAGAATATTTGGTTAACAGTCGTTAGTATGATTATGGGACTGCTATTGCCCCTGATTCTTGCGGAGAAAGGAAGCATTTCTTTTAAGAGTTCTTTAGTAAAATTCTTTTCTTCAAAGGCCTTTTTTACCGCTTCAAAGACCTTTAATTTCATTACAAAGACCTTTTCTATCGCTGCAAAGACCTTTTTTTCGATCTCAAAGACCTTTTCTATCGCTGCAAAGACCTTTTTTTCGGCTTCAAAGACCTTTTCTTTCATTGCAAAGACCTTTAATTTCATTGCAAAGACCTTTAATTTCATTGCAAAGACCCTTTTTGGGGCTTCAAAGACCATTTATTTGAAACCTCTTTTTCATTTCGCCTTCCTTGTTGTTTTCTTTCATTGTAAAAAATTGAATTAAGAATAGATCTTAAAACTCTGTCCTGAAGAAATTCCTTTGGAACGATTCTTTCACTGAAAGATTCCGGGGCAATAGCAACTTACTATCTATTCCAAAAGCTTAGTAGATGATTGTTAACGCCATTGCGAGATGCGAAGCAATAGAATGTGTTCTTAAATGATGAACACGGGCTTGCTTCCCGCAATGGCGAAAGATTTTGAACAGTTATTTAAAATTATAGGACTTCAGGGTTTGAGAATAATCTAAGTATAGGACTTTAGAATCAGGATTAGGAGAATATTCTTCTATTCGAACTACTCCAATTCCGGGAGATACATAATACACATTGGCATAAATAATGTTCCCATTTTCATCTTTTACCTGTTCCAGATTTTTATAGCAGGAAAACCCATTCACATTAAAAGTTGTGGCAAAACTGTATAAAGCATCTGCTTCTGAAGCAGCAGGGTCCGGAGCTGACATTGTAAAGAATAAATAGGGTGAAACAGCATTCAAACTATCCAACACAAATAAGGAAGCATTATAACCGTCAACTGCTACATAACTGGCTGCGCCAAACCATCCTAATGAATCATTGAATGCATGAAAAGTATATCCATTGCTGGCAATTGTTTGATCTGAAATGAATGCAGAATCCGTATAGCTCAAGACAGCCTTACCGCTGGCATCAAAAATAGAATCCTGATAGATCCAAGAATTTCCTGTCTGCATTGGGAAAATAGAAGGAGAATTACTGTTATCTATTGTATTAGAATCGACCGTTTTTGTACAAGCTTCCAGAATGAACAAAAAAAAGATAATTGAAGAAAAAGAAAGCCTGGTCATCGAAAAATATTTATTGTACGGCAATAAGAGTCCATTATTATGCCAATCGTTTACTTACAAGTTGTTAAAAAAAACAAAAAGACATTCTTTTTAAATTACGACAGTTTTAGATTTAAGGTTGCTTTGTCTTTATAATTTAGCCGATCCCTCCTTTGGGCTAAAAACTTTTCATTTCACCGATTGGTTTTAGCGCTATTGTTTTATACAAGAAATAAATATTAAATTTGAATAAACGATTTGCTATGAGTAATAATACCGAACAGGAAATGCTGGATTGTTTTTTAAAGCTGAACGAGGTAGAAAAAGAAGCTGTATTGCAATTGTTGCAGACTTTTATTAAAAGTAAAGAGCAATCAGAAATTCTGAACCTGGAACAATATAATAGCGATGCAAAAAGAGAGGAATTAAAAGTGGAGGTTGTTCGTTATGCTTCTAAGAACAATACAGAAAAAGTACCTGAAACATACTGGTAAGTTCATTTAACCCCGAAACGCCTTTGTTTACTGCATTCTGAGTTATTACCCGGTGTTACCGCAAAATAACTGCAAAAGAAATTATAAAAACCGTAACGGTATTTTGTATTGTCTGAATGATTTTCACCGCATTCCAATCCCCCATTGATCACATTTACAACGGCACCAAATCCGGGTAACCTCCCCTCTGCTGAATCCTTTGCATTAGGTATCCATTTATTGCAAATAACTTCATGACAGGAAGGCTTGGGGTATTGCGCTGTCATCCAGAACCAAATTGCCGAAGCAAAACAAAGCGTTGCATCTTCCGTTATTTTTTCAGGATCTCGTAATAATATATTTTGGTCACCAAAATAGGCAGCACTGAATTGGGCGTAATTATAATTCCAGCTTAATTGTAACGGACCTCTTCCATGATAAGACTTCCCCGAAACGGGTAAATATTTTTTCTTGGTTGTATCTGAATATGAAGGACAACCGTTCTCACAACCTTTTTCTTCAGTGAAATACAAACCCCAACGATAATAACTGCCCGGTGCCTCATCCCAACCGCCACTTGTTTCATGCGACATGTTTGCCAGAAAAGCGGCCAATTCTCTTTTTTGAGTAGCAGCATCCCCTTCATTGATAAATTTCGGGAACATTTGGGCAGCTCGAAGAAAAGCTTTGAATGAATAAAAATCAGTTCTTGGCTTTTGGGTATGCAATGAATCCGGAAATGGTGATACATTAAAACGGTTAGGAAATAATTCGTTCCACCTTTTTTCATTCAGGTATTTGGGAACATTAGATATGGAATTGATCTTTTGAAAAGGAATGGTTTGTGCTCTTGCAGCATTACAAAAAAATAGAACTGATATAAAAAGTATAGTGATTATTCGACTCATGATTTTATAATGCAGGTTAAATTTAAAAATCAATCCCAAACTTCTCTCCCACTTTTTTCAGGTCATCCACCACAGAATCCACAATTGGGATCCCCTCTTTCATTCGTATAGTTTCCATTTCTCTCTCAGGATCGCCCGGAATTAAAACTTTCTCATGTCCATCCATAGGTATTGCTTTTCTGAAACGCCTGATCCAGTTATCCATATGTTCTTTAAAATCTGCTGCGGGGCGAAAAGCATCAATTCGCATGGCTCCAAAAAAATGACCCAATCCCTTGCCGGGTTGATATTCAGACATAGGAACATAAGCCGGAAATGGCGGCACCCAGGGGCCATAACTTCCTCCGCTTAATATTCCCGAAAAAATATCAACGATGCTTCCTAATGCATAACCTTTATGTGAACCATGCTCTCTATCGCTTCCCAAAGGCAATAAAGCACCTTGCTTTTTTATAATGTTTGCATCTGTTGAACTAATGCCATCTTTATCCTGAGCCCAGCCAACAGGAATATCTTCATTCTTACGTTGCAGTATTTCCAACTTGCCATTGGCAGCTGTGGTTGTTGCCATATCGGCAACAAAGGCAGGTTGTTTATTTGCAGGGATCGCAACAGCTATTGGATTTGTGCCCAGCATTCTTTCTTTTGAAAAAGTGGGCGCCACTAATGCACTTGCATTGGTCATTGCAATACCGATCATATCATGTTGTAGAGCCATCATGGCATGACTGCCTGCTATACCAAAATGATTACTGTTACAAACACTTACCCAACCTGTTCCTACTGTCTTTGCTTTATCGATTGCTACCTGCATAGCAAAAGGAGCAACAACCAAACCCAAACCTGAATCACCATCGATGGTTGCAGTGGAGAGTGTTTCATGAATGATCTTAATTTGAGGATCTGCATTCACTCTTTTAATTTCCCACAAACGAACATAGCCGCTTAATCTTGCCACACCGTGAGAATCGATACCACGAAGATCTGCGCTTAGCAAAGTTTTGGTGGCAGTGGTTGCATGCTCGTCATGGCAACCCATACTTTTGAAAATTGAAAACGTGAACCGGTATAACTGTTCAAATGAAAAATTGGTCACAGTAAAAATTTTATAACATCAATAATAGTACTTAAAAATAAAGCTGTTGAATGAATTAGTTTTTGAAATTTTTTCCGGGCAGATCCGCATCATTTCTTCCCCAGACAGTTCCGGGTTTTTCAGCCATCACAAATTCAAGTGTTCCGCCTTTTATAATATCTGCATGCGCAATAAAAGATTTATTATAAATAACAGCATTCAATTTTACCTGCTGAATATATTTATTTGATGTAGATAATCCTTTTGCAATGACAGTAAATGTTTTTCCGTTAGAGAGATTCAATATTGCTTTATCTGCCAAAGGAACGCCGATCACATATTCACCGCTTGCTGGATTAACAGGATAAAATCCCAACGCACTGAAAATATACCATGCACTCATTTGTCCGCAATCCTCATTACCGCATAATCCATCTGTTTTGTTTGAATACAATGTTGTACAGATCTGATGAACCAGATCAGCAGTTTTTTCAGGCATACCGATATAATTGTAGAGATAAACAATATGGTGACTTGGTTCATTGCCATGAGCATATTGTCCGATCAATCCGGTTACATCAGGCGGCAGATCCTTGCTGGCCGGTGCTTCTACGACAAACAATGAATCCAGTTTCTTCTTAAAGTCATCCTTTGATCTGTATTTTGCCATCAACCCATATACATCATGCGGCATAAACCAACTATGCTGCCAGGCATTGCCTTCTGTAAACGCATTCTTAGCATCCACCTGCTGGTTGAACGAATTGAATGATGTTACCCATTTTCCATCACTGTTCTTTGGACGTGCAAAGCCGATCGTTGAATCAAAAACATTTTTCCATGACTCACTGCGTTTCATGAAACTGTAATAATCATCTGTTTTATTTAATCGTTTTGCGACTTGTGCTATACACCAATCATCATAAGCATATTCTAAAGTGATGGTAACGCTTTCTTCTTGTTTGTCTTGTGGCAAGTAACCATATTGCCGATAAAAATTTGTTCCTCGAATATTTTGAGCAGCACTTGTCCTCATTGCTTCAAATGCGTCGTTATAATCAAATCCTTTGATGCCTTTTAATATAGCATCCGCAATGATGGGAACTGAATGATAACCAGTCATACAATTGGTTTCATTGAAATGCAGATCCCAAACAGGCAACAGTCCTGATTGATGATAAAAAGCCAGATAGGAGTTGATAATGAAAGGAACTCTTTTTGTTTGTGTTAGAGTGAATAAAGGATTAGCTGCACGAAATGTATCCCATAATGATTGAACTGTATAAATATCAGTTCCATTCACCACCTCTCCTTTTACCGATTTATACTTACCAAGTGCATCGTCAAAACGAACAGGTTCAAGATATGTATGATATAATGCCGAATAAAATGTTTGCTTAAACGCAAGGTCATTTGATGTGATCTTGATCTTACTTAATTCTTTATCCCAGATATTTACTGCTATTGTTTTTTGAGCATCAAAACCCCAACCTTTGATCTCCTTAAGGCTTTCTAAAGCTCCTTCTGTGTTTGCAAAACTCAACCCTACTTTCATTAATATTTGTTCACCTGCAACCGTAGAAAACTGTAAATGGGCTTTTACATTATTTCCTTTTGCCTCGAATGCAGTAACTGTTTGTTTGTCTGTGATCAAAACTAAATTCTTCACCGGCTTACTCAGTCTTACAGCAAAATATACTTTACTGTTATCTGCCCATCCTTTCGAAAAACGATATCCGATAAATGTGCTGTCATTGATCTTCTTGAAGAATGATTCAATATTCCTGTCATAATTAATGGCAAATCCCAGATCAAAGCGAATAATGGCATTATTCGTTTTCGGAAAAGTATACCGATGAAAACCGCAACGCAGGGATGTTGTCAGTTCTGCATGAATATTAAAATCTTTTAATTGTACTGCATAATAACCGGGACTAGCTTTTTCTTCGTCATGCGAAAATTTGCTATTTATCATATCATCAGTTGGCTGAATATTCACCATGGGAAGAACAGAAATATCACAAAGATCACCTACCCCTGTTCCGCTCAAATGCGTATGACTAAAGCCTTGAATAACACTATCACTGTAATTGTAGCCGCTGCACCAATCCCATCCCTGGGTTCCGTTATCGGGACTTAACTGTACCATCCCAAAGGGTAATACTGCGCCTGGATAAGTATGACCATGACCTCCGGTTCCTATAAATGGATTTACATAATCAACTGAGCGTTGCGCAATAATAGAGGTAGCAAGAAACAAAAAAAGAACAGTACACTTGATATTATTCTTCATTTCAATACTTTTCAGCTAAGGTAGATATATAATAAAAAAGAGGATGAACAAATGTTCATCCTCTTTTCATTGTTTTATTACTAATACTTTAAAAGGGAAGATCATCTATAGGTTCAGTTAAGTCGCTGGCATTTGGTACTGACTGTGAAATTTGTGCAGCTGCCGGTGCTGATTGATAATTTGTATTAGACGGGGCTACACCCGCTTCATTGGTCCTCGATCCCAATAACTGAACATTGGCAATCCGTAAGGTCAGTGAAGCACCTTGTCTGCCATCCTGTGTTTGATATGTTCTGATATCAGGTGTACCTTCTACATAGACCTGAGTTCCTTTTTTTAAATAAGGAGCAATGGCTGTTCTGTCTGTCCAATAAGCACAATCCACCCAGGTGGTCCTGTCTTTCTGAACACCCTGTGCATCTTTAAAACGTTCGGTATGCGCTACTGTAAAATTGATCACATTCTTTCCGTTCACATTGTTTACAATGGCATCTTTTCCGAGATTACCGATTACCTGAAGCTTGATCATAACTGATAGTTTATAAAAGTTCTTAATAAATTAGTCTGGAAAAATACATAAATTCTTTTAGTTCTATTTGCTGTTAACAAGGGGATTTTTCTTTTGGGGATAAACTATATATCTAACTGCAGCTATAGAAGTACCAAATAATTCAAATTCTACTTTTACTAGGCTACTTCATTTGTCTTCATTGATCAAATTCTCGATAGATTTTTTTATCCCTTGAATGGTTGCAAACCCTACTCCTGAAGTATGAAATCTTACAATACCCCGTTTATCTACTACAACGTTTGTTGGATATAAATTGATCCCATATTTCCCCTGAGCAATATATCTGCCATTTTCAATGATATGATATTTAAATGGGTTAGATTTCAAGAAATTTTTTATAGTATAATAATCATCCAAAGCGATGGCTATAAAAACCACATCCGGATTATCTTTATAACTATCAACAATGCTATTTAAAGCAGGGATTTCGGCTCTGCAGGGCGGACATCCTACGAACCAAAAATTAAGAACAATTACTTTTCCTTTCAGTTCCTCAATTGAAAGTTTAACCCTATCCATATCTTTTTCTCTAAATGCATCTATCTTTTTACCGGTTGTAAAAAAATTACTCTCAGAACTTTTAATTGATCTAATTGTATAAGCCCTGGCCAATGAATCACGCTTCCATTTCTGTTCTTCTGTTAACTGATAAATGATAAAATAAGTTTTCCCTTCATCCGAATGAATTTGTTTAAGGCTAAAATTTCGAGTCTCCAACAAAGCTTTCCAATCGTCATGAGCATATATATTTCCGCTTGAATCTTTGACCAAGATGCTATCAACTGCAGGCCTTTTAGATGATGCAACCTGAGCATTCGAACTAAAATTCAAAATGATTATTATAAAAAATATGACCTTTTTCATCAACATAATTTATATCAAAATATAAAAATAATAGCCCGTATGTATTTTTTATTGAAAGTAATCCAAATTAATGTTTTCACCTTAATTTGGTTTCATCGACCCTGACTTGGAATCATTCACCAGATACATTGAATACTACAATTGATGCTATAACCAAATAACAGCAATGGTGAAATAGCAAAGCTTGGAATAAAAATTCCTTTACTCGCAAAAAAAATATAAACTAACAATTATTAGTTAAATTGCTTAAGATTATATTTGTTAATGATAAAAAATATTCTATGAGTCGCAAAGGAAAGATATTGGTGGCCATGAGTGGCGGGATCGACAGTACAGTTACTGCATTGATGCTGCACAATGAAGGCTACGAAGTTATTGGCATTACCATGAAAACCTGGGATTATGCCAGCAGCGGTGCCGGTCAAAAAGAAACAGGCTGCTGCAATATTGATAGTTTTAATGACGCCCGTCAAGCCGCAGTACAACACGGTTTCCCGCACTTTATTTTAGACATACGCGAAGAGTTTGGTGATTATGTTATTGAAAATTTTGTTGATGAATATATTGCAGGTAGAACTCCTAATCCCTGTGTGATGTGCAATACGCATATCAAATGGCGTGCATTATTAAGACGTGCCAATGCATTGGATTGTCAGTATATCGCAACAGGGCATTATGCGAATATCAGGCAACACACGAATGACCGTTTTTATATCAGCAAAGGCTTAGATGAATCGAAAGATCAGAGCTATGTTTTATGGGGATTGGATCAGGACCTGCTAGGCAGAACTTTATTACCATTGGGTGATTTCCATAAAAAGGACATCAAACAAATGGCCATCGATATGGGTTATCCTGAACTCGCTAAAAAAAGTGAGAGTTATGAAATTTGTTTTGTTCCTGATAATGATTACCGCGGATTTTTAAAACGTAGAGTGGATGGATTGGAAGATCAAGTGAATGGAGGCTGGTTCGTTGATAAAACCGGAAAAAAATTAGGGCAGCACAAAGGCTATCCTTTTTATACGGTAGGTCAACGTAAAGGTTTGGAAATAGCATTTGGCAAACCTGCATATGTTACGGCTATCGATCCTAGTACAAATACTGTTGTTTTAGGTGATGAAAATGATCTGGAACAAAATGAAATGCTGGTAACAAAGATCAATTGGGGTAAATATTATGGCGTGACCGATGGAATGGAAGCGATCACTAAGATCCGCTATAAAGATAAAGGTGCATTAAGCAATTTATACAGCGAAGGCAATGATCTCAGAATTAAATTTTATGAAAATGTAAAATCCATTGCCCCCGGACAAAGTGCTGTTTTTTATGAAGGCGATGATGTGATCGGCGGCGGTGTTATTCAGCATGGTATACTCAGTCTTTCTTAAACAAAGCAGCAAACATAGAATCTGCTTTTTGTGAATATCCTTTTAAGCATTCCATTTTGATCAATTCAAGATGGAATGTTTTTTTTATGAACTCCACGGCTTCTTCATTTTCATTTTTAAAGACTGAACAGGTGATGTATAAAAAATAACCCCCTTTTGCAAGATGCGGAACTGCATTATTGATGATCTTCTTCTGCAATTCAGTATAGGTATTGATCTTTTCTTCGTTAAAAAAAAATAATTGCTCTGGAGTTCTGCCCCAGGTACCGCTGCCACTGCAGGGAGCATCGCAAAGAATGAAGTTGAATGGTTGAGGTGTTGAGCGGTTGCTGGGTTTTGTTAGATCGGATACAAATGAATCATAATTTTTTATTCCTGCTTTTGCAAAACGTTTTTTTAGATTTTGCAGTATAGAAGAACGAACATCACTCACTGTTAATTGAACATTTTGTAAAACATCAACAGCTAAAATCGATTTACCACCGCTGGCTGCACAGCAATCCCAAAACGTAAATCGTGAATCGTGAATCGCCAGTAATTGAAGAAAGCCAGCAATTCGTTGTGATGAATAATCCTGCACTACCACTTCTTCATCAATATTTAAAACAGTATCTATTTTACTTGAATTGGGCAATGCTAAACATGTGGATGATAATTGATGGAATGGGATTTTATGGGATTGCAATTTTTTAATAACTGCATCTTCATGATGGGGGCGAATGCGTAAATAAAGGTCAGGTTGAATTAAATGAGATTCAGCAAATGCAATTGCATCAATAGCTTCACTTAATAAATCTTTCCAAGGAAAAATATCCTGCACTGAAAATGTTGGATATTTTTTTTGAATGAAAGCGATCCGGTCTTTCAAATTGCTGCACCACTCATCCCAGTTTTCATCAAATAATATCTGCCAATCTCCTGCTGCATCATTGCATAAATAAATGGCAGCTTTTAATTTGTCTTCAACATTTAATTCTTTAAACGATTGACC
>CAIKTE010000292.1 GCA_903830285.1 uncultured Chitinophagaceae bacterium
GAGCTTATCCAAGAAGTGTTACACTTACAGTCGGGTTAAATCTAACCTTATAACTGTTTTATTTTGGAAGATTCATTTTATATCTTTATTCAATGAACTTTAGGAATTTGTCAGAAAATAATTTAAAAAATTATTGCCTTAGTATACTTTTGAAAATCTTTTAACTAATATCTAATATATTGTAATTATTTTACGTCATGAATATAAAATTAAATTATTCAGCCATTCTTTGTCTTCTTTCTCTTGTGGTAGGCATTTCTTGTACTGATTTGCTAACAGAAAAACCTGCATCGTATTACGCCACAGCAAATTTTTTCACCAATCCGGCTAATGCCAATATGGCAATTATAGGTATTTATGACGTAATGTCCAAGTTGGACAGTTATGGTGAAAAGGAAATGTACATGCCTTGTTCAGATGATAACTACACCATGGCCTCTCCAATGGTAAATGATAATGACAGACGTAATATCACTTTCTATTGGGTAGTACCTCAAAATAATTTCTTAATTACTTTGTGGACGAATAAATATCTAGGGATTAACAGAGCTAACTTTGCAATTAGCAATATTCAAAAAATGCCCGGATATCTTGGATCAGATTCTACAATACTGAGAAAATATGAGGGTGAAGCCCGCTTCTTGAGGGCTGTAATGAGTTATGATTTAGTGAAATATTGGGGAGATGTTCCTTATAAGACAGATCCCACCAGTACTGTAGCTCAAGCTTATACAGGCAGGGTGAACCGCGATTCAATTTACAATCAGATTGTCAAGGACTTAACTATTGCAAAATTAAGATTGCCATGGGCTACATCGGCCACCACTCCTGAACATGCTACATCTGGAGCAGCTCGTGCCATGTTGATGCGTGTTTTACTTTCAAGAGCCGGATATAGTTTAAAAATTGATGGAAACTTAACTCGACCAGATGATGCAACGAGAACAGCTTATTTCAATGCAATTGTTGCAGAAGGTGATACATTTCTACTAAATGGTTATCATAATCTTTATCCAAGTTATTACGGTTTTTTCAAAAACAACAGTGCTGGTATTGCTAGTTCGTCGGAAAGTATTTATGAAGTTGCATTCTACAGTGCGACTGGTAGTTCAGAAGATTCGGGGTTTTGGGGTACATCTATAGGACCCGCTACTGATGTAAATAGCCCTTATGGTCGTGCCAATTCATTTTTTCGCGCAATTCCGGAATGGGATGCCTGGTATGATTCTACCGATCCACGTCGTTATACCAATATTTGCAAATATAGTATCAATGCTAAAGGGGACTCTGTTTCTACCTCCAATAAAGCTTTATGGTATCCTGGTAAGTGGAGAAGACAGTGGATGCTAGGTAAGGCCAAGGATCCAAACAATACTGACGTTAATTTTTGCTTGCTCCGCTATGCAGATGTACTGTTAATGTATGCGGAAGCATTGAATGAGTTAGGTCGTACTACTGATGCTATCACAGCTTTAAACTTAATAAGAGCCAGAGCTAAAATTGCTTTATTGAAAAGTGATTTCTCTAATTATACGGTCATTTACAAAGCACCTAAGGTTAAGAATTTAAGTTATATACAAGATGCAGACAATCAGGGTAAATTTAGAACAGCTTTGTATTGGGAACGTGGTTTTGAGCTTTGCTATGAAGGCACCCGTAAATATGATTTAATTCGCTGGGGTATTTTATATGAAGCTCTTATCAATACAACAACAGCTGCTTTTACGACAGACTATCCCCCAAAGATTAATTTCATTAAAGGCAAACATGAATTGTTTCCAATTCCACAGAGAGAAATGTATGTGAATGTGAGTCTAAATCATATAAATAATCCTGGATATAACTAAAAAAGTAGAGAGTCAATTTATCTACTATCAAAATCAATATAGAAATTCAATTATCAACCAGTCAAGTAACAAAATACCTAGCACAAAATTTATTTTATGAAAACATTAAACCTCATTCTTGCAATCTGCTTAATAGGATCAAGTTCGCTATTTGCAGAGCAAGTAACTTATCGAGTAAAGACTCCAAGTACAACTATTTTATGTAATTTATGTGGAGTCCCCACTGGTTGGAAAGATTTAGCAATGCAACTTGAATCAACCGACCTCACGGGAGCAAAAATTTTTTCCGTAACTTTGGAAATAACTGTTCCGGCCAATAAAGACGTTTACAAATATCGTTGTGGCCCTTCCTGGACTTTTGAAGAAATAATAGATGCTAATAAAACTAAATGGAATCCCGGTCGCAATTACCCTTCTGATGGTTCCACGGATGTGGTTTATGGCTGGTTGTGGGTATGTACTCCACTCACATACATAGTTACAGTGCCAGATGTCTCTCCATCTGATAGCATTTTCCTTAAGGGAAATTTTATAGATACAAACACATCAGGAGGGTTACAAAATGATTATCCTAACCGCGCTAATGGAAATCCTAAAACTAGATTAATAAAACAAGCAGATGGAACATATAAAGTTACGATTTATAGCAATAGACATGAATCAGAAGGCTATGGTGCTTATAGGGTACATGCAGGAAATGGAGATATTTATAATGAAACAGACACACTTGGAATTGCTTTACCAGTAGAAAGAGCCTCACTCCCGGGAGAAAACCGTATCACTGTTGCTCGATGGAACGAGATTGAAAATGGCATGAATCTTAAAGTATCCGTGCCCTTAGGAAAACAAGAATGTTATATTGCAAATAAAAACATTGCCCAACC
>CAIKTE010000293.1 GCA_903830285.1 uncultured Chitinophagaceae bacterium
TGACACATAAATTAAGAACCTGAAAATCAATAAAACAGGCTTTTTAAAAATAATTCTCTTTGAATAATATTAGGGTGCCGGCATTTCCGCGGCCTCAGAAAAACAGCGTTAAGAAAATTGATGGAATGAGCAACTGCCATTAGGCAGCTAAAAATGAAAAATGCATGGTTATAATAAATTGTATTTAACACAGCTTCGATAATTCATCATACAAGAGATCGGCTTTAGACTTTTTTCATTTTAGCGAATGCAATCAATTTTTAGCTGTTTTTCTGGAGCCTTGAACTTTTGTTTCTTTTCTTTCAAGAGAAAAGAAAGAGAATATTGTTTTTTTCTTCTTACTTTTTTGCTTGTTCTAAAAAGGTAACCGAATGAGGTTACGTAAAAAAAGGGCAACCGAAAACGGCCTCATCCGCCTGCGGCACCTTCTCCTAAATGAGAAGGGAAATGGATGCTGTCTGTTTTGCCCGTTTTCGGGTTGGTTCCCTGATGTAGCTATTGTGCTACTGTGACTTCAGCGATAGGGCCTTGATGTGTATGCTAAAAGCATATTATTTTCAAAGAGTTTGTTTGTAAAGCGAAAATTGGCAACTCGGGGTTTACAATCCTTCACCTAATAATAACTTTTGTAAAATTTTTTGCAATAATTCAACTCCAATCAGTATCCTTGATCTCATTATAAACAGAGCTGATGCCTTGCTCCAGTCCAATCGATGCTTTCCATCCCAAATTGGCAAGTTTAGAAACATCCATCAGTTTCTGTGGCGTGCCATCAGGCTTGCTTGGATCAAATTTTAATTCGCCATCAAAGCCTACGATCTTTTTGATCAGTTGTGCTAATTCTAAAATGGTAATATCGGTTCCCTGTCCAACATTCACCAGGCCTTTCTCATTATATTGATCCATTAAAAAGAATATGGCTTCTCCCAGATCATCCACATGTAAAAATTCTCTTCGCGGAGAACCGGTCCCCCATAATTCAACATGAGGACAGCTATTTCTTTTTGCAGTGATAAATTTTCTTAATAAAGCAGGCAAAACATGCGATTTTTCAAGATCGTAATTATCATTCGGACCATACAAATTAGTAGGCATTGCCGAAATAAAATTGCAGCCATATTGTGCACGATAGGAATCACACAATTCAATCCCGGCAATTTTTGCAATAGCATAGGGCTGATTGGTTTGTTCCAGATAACCCGATAATAAATATTCTTCTTTCAATGGCTGCGGTGCCAATGCAGGATAGATACAGGATGAACCAAGGAACAATAATTTCTTTACATTATTTGTATAAGACTCATGAATGATATTGGATTCGATCATCAGGTTATCATAAATGAATTCTGCACGATAGGTATTATTGGCAACAATGCCACCCACTTTAGCTGCAGCCAGAAAAACATAGTCGGGTTTTTCTGCAGCAAAGAATTCTTTAACCGCCTGCTGATTTCGCAGGTCCAATTCACCGGAAGTCTTCGTAATGATATTACTGTATCCTTCTTTCAATAGTTTTCGAACGATCGAACTTCCTACCATTCCACGATGGCCTGCTATGTAAATTTTTGATTTTTTTTCCATACCCCCGATCCCCTAAAGGGGAGTTGATTATTGTTTAATGAATATTAATAAATCCGATGATGATATTAATTACGGAGTTAAATGTCATGCTGAGGCTCTCGAAGCATTCTGAACGAAAAGCATCTGTTAATCGAATTCACCCTTCGAGTGCCTCAGGGTGACACAAGCCATTGAAATTATGTTTATCTGTGAATATCCGTTTAATCTGTGTCATCCGTGTTCCATTTATCCTCCGTAGCTTTATTTATTCTCCGTAGCCTAGGCGAAGGAGTAGCGAAGGAGGATCATTCAA
>CAIKTE010000294.1 GCA_903830285.1 uncultured Chitinophagaceae bacterium
ATCTATCCTAGCACACGCCAGCCAATTGGTTGGGATTACGACCCCGAGGAATCAAAAAGATTTGACCCACGCACAAACGATGGCAGACCATTACGAGATCACATAATGGATGATAAGATGTGGGGCGAAATTCGGCGAGAAGCAAAGACCAATATCACTTTACAGAAGGCCCTGGATCGTGCTATAATGATATACAAATTAAGCAAGGATAAAGTATAATGACTTTAAAAGTAGCGTATTTTCAACCCACAATTATTGCAATGGATACTGCTCCTCCAGTTGAATTTAGTAAGATTTATGCACTTACTGAAATGTTGCATCAGCACCCTGAGATGAATGACGAAGGTCCTCAAATTAGTATTCGAGGAGGTCAACAGATACAAGTATATCCTAATACTATTAATTTAAATGTAGATTGGCTAGTTAAATGGATTGAATCTATATCTCAAGGATACATGGATTTGGTTACAAGCCAGTCCGGAGTTGAAGATTTAAAATTATGTAAACCTATTGTTATTAGCATTTGGACTATTCGACAGACTTCGGGAAACTATCAAGAAATGCACACACATCCGTTGGGCAATCTAACAGGAACATTGTATGTTACTGCGCCGGAAACACACGATGAGTCTAGACCAAGTGATAGTCAGCTATTAATTCGCTTGCCACATACAAGAGATGTTGGTAAATTTATTATGAATGATACTTGTAAAATCACACCAGTAGCCGGCAATATGGTTATTTTCCCAAGCCATATTCCACATACTGTGTATCCGTGGAAGGGTGAGGGGCACCGAACTGTATTAGCATGGGATGTTAGATTGGTTCCAAAAGATGAGTGATAAAATTGAACTGAAAGAAAAACTTGCGGCGGTCGATCAAAATGTTCGCGAGTTGTGGGACGCCATGGAGCCGGACCAACAAAAGTCGTTAAAAGGAGAGTTCTTTCTTCTTAATAGATATGTCAGCAGTGTTGCTAATCAACCGAGGCACATACAAGAACATTATGTATTAACAGTTAACGAATACTTCAATAAGCACTGGGCATCATTGCAAGATCATCCTAAATTGTTATGGATGTTGTTATGCATGTGTGGCCATGAAAGTCGGAAGGTATTTTATCACGAGTGGATTGGTCATAAAAAGAAAGCAGGCAATTTGACTAAGAAAATTAAACTGTTAGAAGATTTATACCCAAATAAAAAAATGGATGAGGTTGAATTGCTAGCATCTATGTCGACTGATAAAGACCTTAAAGAGCTATGTAGAGCTCATGGTATAGATGAAGCTACAATTGCCAAACGATTAAAATGATTGAAGTAATTGACAATGCTGTTCCAAAAGATTTACAAAAATATCTAAGAAAAATATTCTTAGATGTTAACTTTCCTTGGTTTATTGTCGACGAGATATCGGGAGTTGCCGGAGATGCACAAACTGAAGGGTGGGCTCATGTTATTAGAGCAAACGAACCAGTAAGCCCTCATAATGATTTGTGTTTAGCAACATTGATGATAGTTGCAGACAAATTAAATATATCAGTGAATAACGTTGAACGAATACGAGCAGGGTTATTTACACAACGAGATAACCCAAGAATTCACAATCCCCATATTGATTATAAATTTAAACATTTAGTCATGTTATACTATATTATAGATTCAGATGGTCCTACTTTTTTCTATAATGAAAATAATGAAATAATAAAAACAGTAGAACCAAAACAGGGAAGAGCAGTGGTGTTTGATGGGCTAATTAAACACGCTAGCAGTTCACCGATAAGTTCGACAAAACGTCTAGTAATCAACTATAATTTTAATACCGATGATTCTAACCCAACAAATGTTTAAATGCGATTATTGCGACAAGGAGTTTATGAAAGAAAAAACTCTGTTTGTTCACGTATGCGAACAAAAGCGTCGAGCATTGGCAAAAACTGAAAAGCATGTGGTATTAGGGTTTGATGTATTCCGTAAATTTTATAAAATTACGCAACCTAATACTAAACAAGATAAAACCTATGAAGATTTTAGTAAGAGTCCTTATTATAACGCTTTTGTTAAGTTTGGCAGTTTTGTCAGCAACGTTAATCCTCTCTACCCGGAAAAGTTTATGGACTATGTGGTTTCATCCGGAGTTAAGCTCGATCACTGGTGCAGAGAAGAGCTCTACGACCAATATGTTATCGACTTTGCCCGAAGAGAAAGTCCAGAAACCGCCCTCCAAAGATCGATCCAAACGATGATGAATTGGGGAGATGCTAACAACGCTCAATGGAATCATTATTTTTTATATGTAAGTCTAAGCCGAGCAACTTTTGATATCAAAGATGCTAAAATAAGTCCGTGGGTTGTATTAAATTGCAAAAGCGGACGAGACATGATAAAGAAATTTAATGACGAACAGTTAACGGCAGTAAGTAGCATTATGGACATTCCATTCTGGATGAACAAATTTAAAAAGAGTCCAGCAGACGTAGAATTTGTAAAACAAATTGCTAAGGAATCAAACATATAACATGGCCGAACCAGTCTACGCAATAATAGAAAACTTTTATTCTTCAGATGAGTTAACAACTATCTGGGAGGAGCTTGATTTTTTTCTTGATAATAATCTTTTATTAGAACCACACCACACTGGATCAGCAATAAACACCAGTGGGCAATTCATAAAA
>CAIKTE010000295.1 GCA_903830285.1 uncultured Chitinophagaceae bacterium
AAACTCTCTATGGCCAGTACCGGTATCAAGAAAGAGCATCCTGCTTTTGAGACCATCGCTGCTTCCAGAGAAATTTTAAATAAGGCCATTGTTGATCTGGCCAACCTTACCAAGAGTTTACATACCGACCGTATATCACAAATCGGCCTGGAACAAGCCATTCTATTTGAGATCAATACCATCAATAAAACCGGCTTGATGCCGATCGATTTTATCGCACCCACCAATGATGATCATAAGAGTCTTGACAGTCAAACCAGCATTTTCCTTTTCAGGATGTTTCAGGAAATACTCAATAACACATTAAAACACAGTAAAGCCACTCATGTAAATGTGCAGATGGAATTTACACCCGCCAATATCTTTGTTTTGAAAGTAGAAGATAATGGTGTGGGTTTTAATGTAGAAGAAAAAAGGAATAAGCCATCCGCCTCAGGTGGTGTGGGCTTAAAAAGCATGCTGAACCGTTCAAAACTCATATGAGCAAAAATTATCATCAACAGTAGCCCGGCAAGCGGGACATCTATTACAATAACGTTACCTTTGATCAAAGAAACCATTCCTAAAGAAGATTAAACAATGTCCGCAAGTTCCAAAAAAGTTTACCAGGTAGCTGTAACTGACGATCATACCTTGATGCGCAATGCATTGGCTCGTTTGATCGCATCTTTCGAGAATTATTCTGTTTTATTTGAAGCCGGCAATGGTAAAGAATTGGTAGAAAAGATACAAAGCCATCTTATTCCTGATATCGTACTACTAGATATCAATATGCCTGAAATGGACGGGTTTGAAACTGCAAAATGGCTCACCAGGAATTATCCGCAAGTAAAAGTCCTGGCTCTTTCCATGCAGAGTGACGAATCGAGCATCATCAGAATGCTGCGCCTAGGCGCCAAAGGTTATCTGATGAAAAATGTAGAACCAGAAGAATTGAATGTTGCATTGGAGTCTGTGATCAAAAAGGATTTTTATCTCTCTGAGACCATCTCCGGTAAAGTGATCTCCGGATTGCATCAGGATTATCACCAACCATTGGAACCGATTATGTTGGGCGATAAAGAAAAAGAATTCCTCAGACTCATTTGCACAGAATTAACTTATAAGGATATAGCAGAACGTTTATTTGTTAGTCCGCGTACTGTTGACGATTACCGCAACAGCTTATTCGAAAAATTAAAAGTGCATACCCGAATGGGATTGGCCATGTATGCCATCAAGAATAAGATCGTTGAATTGATTTAATTGATAGAAAGTCAAATAAAAAAGTCTTTCACAATTGATGTGAAAGACTTTTTTTTATTTTGAAGAATTATTTACTCAAATTCATACTTCTTTCTTTATACAAAGTTCTGAAGTATGGATCACGAAGGTCTTTTATAAAACGGATAGCTTCACCGGTACTCTTCATCTCAGGTCCTAATTCTTTACTCACGCCCGGAAATTTATCAAAACTGAATACAGGTTCTTTGATGGCATATCCATCCAGCTTCTTTTCTAAATTAAAGTCGGTGAGTTTGGCTGATCCGATCATCACTTTTGTTGCAATGTTCAGATAAGGGATACCGTAAGCTTTGGCAATGAACGGTGTGGTACGAGAAGCTCTCGGATTGGCTTCGATCACAAATACTTTATCGCCTTTGATAGCAAACTGTATATTGATCAATCCTTTTATATTTAATGAACGTGCAATTTTCTCACTATAATATTCCATTGTTTCAACGATCAATGGAGTTAGATTGAATGCAGGCAGAACAGCATTACTGTCGCCACTATGTATACCTGCCGGCTCAATATGTTCCATCACGCCCATCACATGAAAATTCTCTCCGTCGAATATGGCATCCACTTCAGCTTCCTGACATCTGTCTAAGAAATGATCGATCAGGATCTTATTGCCGGGAAGATGTTTCAATAAACTGATCACCGCTTTTTCTACATCCTCATCATTGATCACAATACGCATTCTTTGTCCGCCCAACACATAACTCGGACGAACCAATACCGGATAACCTACTCTTTTGGCTACTGCAATTGCTTCATCAGCATCCAAAGCAGTACCATATTCAGGATAAGGGATGCTCAGGTCTTTCAACAGATCACTGAATCTTCCCCTGTCTTCTGCAATGTCCATTGCATCAAAAGAAGT
>CAIKTE010000296.1 GCA_903830285.1 uncultured Chitinophagaceae bacterium
CCACTGGCTGCGTATGAAAGACAAAGCGTATTATATGAGGTAACGCGGAATGAAAGACATCAACATGTTTTCAGTCACAACTATTCGCCCCGGGGAATCGAAAACAACAACTTAGAAATACTGTACAACGCGTCAACAACAAATCGCTACTATTGTGATACGCTGTAAAGTAATATTAGTATCATCCTTCCCCTGTGTAAAGTTTTTTCAGTATAAGACAGGGGTAAGAAAGCCTGTTTTTACAGTTACCTGCTTCGTACCTCCTTCGGAGTAAGTCCGTTAATTAACGGACTTACTCCGAAGGAGACTATAATAAGAGGCGAAGCAGCTCCGGTAAACATCATTCCGGGCATACACAAAAAAAATCAGGGAAGCAATATGAATTGCTTCCCTGATCTGAATATATTTTAAATGGTTGTACTAATCGTAGCGTTTTACTTTCGTATACCAGAAATCCCTGTAGCTGATACCAACTGTGAACTGTACATAATTCTCTTTGATCAAACCATGAGAGATGGTTCCTCTCTGTCCAATTTCTAAAGTACCCATCATGGAAAGTCCTTTTAATGTATTGAAGCCGCCACCGATGGTTCCTCCGTACCCGTCTATTTGTTGTGAGTTGAGGATCAAATAAGAGTTATTATAAAACACCCCTGACTGAAGAAAGTATTTTTCAAATGAAAGATCTCTGTATCTCAATTTCTTTGAATATTCAAAACCCAGGCTGTATCTGTTACTGTTCGTTAATCTGTAACCGGCGCCTATATAATTTAAATTACTCCAACCCTGGTAGTTATAATCTCCAGCAAAAGTAAATCTGTCGTTAATGATAGCCGATGCGCCAAAACTATACATATATGGAAGTCTGTAATAGTCACTGTTGTAAGTATCAACAGATTTTATTGTTGTAGTGTTTTCCTGAACCAACAAAGAAGTAGTACTTCTGAGTTTTGTTTGCAGAGATCCTGTTGCACCAAAACCTAATTGAAGAGCAGAATTGATCTTTTTCTTGTATTGTAAACCAAGTTTGAAATAAGGATTTGTGTAATAAATATTTTTGATAGTGGTAATCGAACTGTCGATAAAACCGGGTACCACGGTTTCTCTTTGCTGCATATGCCCGAATAAGAATGCGGAATGTAAACCAATTGCAAGATTGGGTGTGATCGAATAACTGTTGGCAATGAACACCTGACTAATTCCACCCTGACCTGTATAATAAGCATTGGTGGCAAAAGGTGTTCCTAAAATACTTTTAGGAGTATAGAATGAATAGTTTGAAGTGCTGAATGGAAGTAATCCTGCACTTGCAACCCAGTGCTTTCTTACTTTAATGGCAATTGCCATTTTCTTGATCTGAAGATCGGAAGAACTATTGTCGCTGGTAGATGACAAGCTGCTGCCGGTATAGTTTGAATATTTATATCTTGTTGTGATTTCTGCGGTAAAAAAATGGTTATCGAGATTTGCATACGACGCAGGGTTCGCGTGATAAAAAAATCTATTGGATGATGAACTTAACCCCGTATTACCCATACCTGATGATCTATCAAAATAGCTGGTCTCAATATCACCAATTCCAATGATGGAATAGGGAGATGGATTATTTTGAGCATTTATATTTATTACTGCCGCAAAAAATATCAATATAATTAGTCCAATTCTTTTCATGTTTCTTCAGAATATATTATTGTACGGATCCGTAATAAATTTGCAATTCTAATTTCCCTAAAGTATTAATATTATTTCCTATAATGGCTCTGTTAAAATTTGTTTCAAAAGCATTGCTGTTTGGTGATAATAATAAACCATTGTGATCTCCCGGAAAAGTTCCGGCACTAATAAGTAATAATGCTTTGAAATATGCGGTTAGATCATATGTATAAGATGTATTAACGCCCGTGATATTATCAATGTACAAATTCCCATATTGCGCAGCAGCTCCTCCGGCCGAATTAACATATACGATATCGTTGCCAATATTATTAGCAGCAGTACTTGTTACCGACAATCGCAGTTGTGGAGGTAATGGATAAGTAACATAAGAACCTTGCATTGGCCTTATGATCAACCTGGCACTCATTAGCTTTACATAGTTGGGTAAATGAAGGATATCGGATACAGTTGGAAATGTAATTTTTACCATCGTACCTGTAATGGCCTGTAAATAACCTTTATTATTGGTTTGTTCTGATGGGATCTCTCTATTCACAGAATTAATTCCGGCTACGGGAGTCCCGGTTCTGTCAATAGTAATATTGCTGTAATGATGACCCGTATTAGATATCGTGAAATCAGAATGCTCATTTGTTACATACATGCCGAACTTTCTGTAATGCAAACGCATGATCACACTATCCTTATAGCCAATGGCTAAATTGCTTAATGCGGGACTGCTGATTCTAAGACCATTGAAATACAACAAGAAATTACTTGTATTCTGCATATCAACATCATTCGAATTCTTTAATTTATTATACAATTCAACACCTAAAGCATTGTCTAGTTTTATGGCCACAGTATCTGTACGTGCGGGATAGATTGTAAAGGTTCCAGATCCAAGAGCAGTTGGATAAACTGCTGTTGTATTTACATTATACATGACCGATCCATTGTTTGGGGGAGTAATAAGCTCCGCTAAACGATGAACATTGATTTGGATCTGTTTGGTGGTATCTCCGTAATAATTACCACTCTGCAATTTGATGATCAAAGAAAGAGAATCATATACCGTATTATCATAAATAGAACTTCCTGTTCCAGTATAATCCTTATTATAGGGAGGTGGCGCTATTTCCAAATAAGATTGCGCATTGATCTTACCGAATACAGGATCCGTATAACCACCGGTTAATCCGTCCCCTTTACCCGAGGTTATAAAAGAATCAATATAAACAGTAGATAATTTGGGGGAGAAAGTATCCACCATCACGATCTGCGTGTTACTGATATTGATCAATTCCTGACCAAATTGGATATCCGGCTTTGTACAACTTGTGAAAAAGAATACAGATGCGGAGAACAGTAATATTGTGAGAAAAGATTTTGTCATTCGTTCAAGAAACCTCTTTAATGTGATGAATCGCAGTTTTATAACACGCAATAATAGAAATGGTGGCTGTTAGAAAATTGTTACGATGGATAAGTGACCCGCTAACAACTACCAGTTATGCTATTTTGTCTGCAAATACAAAGAACAAATATATATTCAATTTCCTTTGGCATATCAAAGAATAAAATTTTTCTTTGCAAAAAACATTAGCAGACGAAAATCGACTGTTTATCTTTAAAAACATATCGAAAATCCATTTTAACGATTTAGCGATAGTGTCGCCAAATAATTTCATTCAAAATTTCTAAGATGAAGCACTTGAAAAATCTATTCTTTCTTTCTGCAAGTATTATTTTAATTACGGTTTCTTGCTCTAAATCGTCCACTTCTCCTTTAACGAGTGGCAACTGGGTAAACCGTTTTCAGATTGGTGGTTGGCCAAGAAATGGTGCCGTATCATTTGTTATAGGTGATACAGGTTATATTGCTGCAGGATACAATTCTAGCAATGACTCATGTCTTTCAGACCTTTGGCAATTCGATCCGGTAAAAAACAACTGGACCCAAAAAGCATATTTACCAGGTGTAGCTAGGCATTCCGGTGTTGGCTTTTCGATTGGAACCAAGGGATATCTTGCAACAGGATATAATCCTAAAACAACTCCACAATATTTTCAGGATACATGGGAATATAATCCGGCAACAAATAGCTGGGCTCAAAAAGCAAGTTTGCCTGATCTGCAAGGACCGGGAACAGGTGCAAGATATGACGCAGTTGCTTTTAGTATCGGCAGCGCAGGTTATGTTGGAACCGGTTATAATGGTAGTTGGTTAAAAGACTTCTGGCAATTTAATCCTACTGCAAATACATGGACAGCTATCACAAATATTCCGGGTAATAAGAGATCCGGTTCTGTTGCTTTTGTCTATAACAGTGTTGCTTATATAGTTACAGGAACCAACAATGGTGTAGAATTACACGATTTCTGGAAATATGATCCATCTACAACTTCTTGGACCCAATTAAAAGATATTACCAATACAAGTGCTGACAATTATGATGATGATTATACAGATATTGTAAGAGATCATGCTGTTGCATTGGTAATGCCTAATAGTGGTGTGATGAAAGCTTATCTGGTTTGCGGACAAAACGGGTCTGTTACAGCCAAAACATGGGAGTATGATTTTGCTTCAGATCTTTGGGCTAGAAAAACTTCATATGAACGTACGCCTAGACAAGGTGCTGTTGGTTGGAGTTTCCTGAATTTGAAAAGAGGATTTATAGGTACGGGCAGAAGCGGTACTTTGTCTTTTGACGATTACGATGAATGGTACCCTGAACAGGATGAAAATGTCAATGATTAAAAAATATTGGGTCTATATTGTTTTTGCTTTTGCTGTTCTTATTTTTATTGCTTCAGTATTTTATAAGAAAGGCAAGAATACAAATGCGAAATTTGTTGACTTGAAAGTAAAAACATTCCAAAGCCCGATTGGATGGGGTTACGATATTACGGTGAACGATTCATCTACGATTCATCAGGATATCATACCCGGTATTCCATGGAGAAGAGGATTTGCAACAAAAGAAGAAGCTGAAAAGATTGGCAATCTGGTTTTGGAAAAAATAAAAAATAAAAAACTTCCATCAATTACACTACAGGAATTGGATAGTTTTAAAATCACTAAATAATAAAAAAACTCTTAGCAAATGCTAAGAGTTTTTTTCTACCATTTCGTCAAAGGCCTGTTTATAGGCATTCCCAACAGGAATAGTATAATGCGATGCGATACTGATCTCGTTTCGACTGATCGAATCAATGTGATTCAGCGATACGATATAAGAGCGATGAACGCGGATAAAATTATCTTCAGGCAGCTTGCTTTCAAATTGTTTTAAATTCTGCAAAGTAGTAAGTGGGGAAGCTTTCCCCTTCATATAGATCTGCGTATAATCTCGTAATCCCGAAAGGAACAATACATCACTCAAATTGATCTTAATGAGTTTATACTCCGATTTGATGAATAAAAAAGTTCGTTTGTTATTATCGTTCTTTATAGATTTCATAAATGCTATCAGCTAAGTTATTCAATTTATGATTGTATCCTCAGTATATATCAAAAATAACAGAGCCTTCAACAATATTAAATGTTGAAGGCTCTGCTGAATATCTTGATCCTTAAAAACAATATTTATTTTCTTCCAGTAATTTAGCACACACTCTTCTGCGTGCATCTTTGCTGTTAAATGGCTCTACTTTGGTAAACCTTTTTAAGCCAATATGCATCATGCGCAATTCATCGCCTTCGGCAAAACTATTCAATGCATCTTTTCCGGCTTTATTGATCTTATCTGCAGCATCATACAAATAAGTGCGCATCATATCCATTTCTAAAGAAGCCCCTGCTTCACCACGTTGTTCGGCTAATTTTATGGTACGAAGCAATGCACTTTCTGAATGATATACTTCAATTGCCATATCAGCTATATTCATCAATATTTCCTGTTCCTTATCCAATTGCATCATTAATTTTTGTACGGCTGCACCGGCAACTATTAATATTGCTTTCTTGAAATTAGCGATGTGTTTTTTTTCTTTTGCAAAGGCGCCTTCCTCTTCATTACCAAAGTCAGGAATACTCATCAATTCTTTTTGAACAGCCATTGCGGGTCCCATCAGATCTAATTTTCCTTTCATGGCACGTTTTAAAACCATATCAACCGTCAATAAACGATTGATCTCATTGGTTCCTTCATAAATTCTATTGATCCTTGAATCCCTATATGCTTTGCTGATTATATATTCATCGCTGAAACCATTGCCACCATGCACTTGTACGCCTTCGTCCACGACAAAATCCAATACTTCGCTACCAAATACTTTAAGCATGGCACATTCAATAGCAAATTCTTCTGCAGCTCCCAATAAAGCTTTTTCAGTTGTTTCTCCTTCTTTTTCTAAGGCAGCTTCTTTATCATCGATCCATTTTGAAGAACGATACAACGCGCTTTCGCATACCCAAATACGGATAGCCATCTCTGCCAACTTATGTTTGATTGCTCCAAATTTTGCGATAGGCATTTTGAATTGCTCGCGTGTTGCCGCGTATTGAACAGAAGTTGTTACTGCCCGTTTACTTCCTCCTAAAGTAGCAGCGCATAATTTCAAACGACCGATATTTAAAATATTAAACGCAATGATATGACCCTTGCCAATTTCTCCGAGTAGATTTTCTACCGGGACTTTACAATCCTGAAAATATAATTGCACAGTTGAAGATCCTTTGATACCCATTTTATGTTCTTCGGGCCCCTGTGTAAAACCTTCAAATCCCCTTTCAATGATAAATGCTGTAAACTTGTCGCCATCGATCTTTGCAAACACCGTGTATACATCGGCAAAGCCACCATTGGTGATCCAGCATTTTTGTCCGTTCAATAAATAATACTTCCCATCATCACTCAGTTTTGCACTAGTTTTTGCACCCAATGCATCACTTCCGCTGTTAGGCTCTGTTAAACCATAAGCACCTTTCCAAACACCGCTTGCCAACTTTGGTATATATTTTTCTTTCTGTGCATCAGTACCAAAATAAAGAATAGGCAATGTGCCGATGCCAGTATGTGCAGCAACTGCAACGGAAAAAGAGTGTCCGCCACCCAATCCTTCATTTACGATAGTAGAAGTGATAAAATCCTTACCCAATCCTCCATAGATTTCCGGGAATGAGGTTGATAATAATCCCTGCTCACCAGCTTTTTCCAGAAGCGATGGCATTAATCCCGGTTCTAATTTATCGATGCGTTCTACAACCGGATATATTTCTGTGTCCAGAAACTGTTGACACATATCCATTACCATTTTTTGTTCTTCATCAAAATCTTCCGGAATAAACGTTTCGAAAGGATTGCTTTCTTTAATTAACCATTCGCCACCTTTCAGTGCATTGGTTTGTTGTGATGCAGTTGACATGACAAGAATATTTATTTGGTGAAAAGTTTTAAATAAGATTATCAAATACCTGTTGGAACACTTTTTTTACAGTCTCTATATCTTCCCTTAATACCCCTACCAGCGCTTCATTCATTGTTTGGTTGGCCAGATCGATCGTTAATTGCTGTAATTCTTTGGCTGCATCGGTTAAACAAACCAGATTGATCCTTCTGTCTGTTTTTGAAGCTGTTCTTTTTACTAATTTTTGCTTCTCCAGATTATCGATCAACCTAGTAATGCTGGGCTTATCTCTAAAAGTTCTGTTGCATAATTCCTGTTGGCTCAGGCAATCCTCCTTCCATAAATGATACAGCACACTCCATTGTTCAATGGTGATCTCTAATCCTGCCTGGCGAAAATTCTTCTGTAATCTTCTTGCCACAGCGGTTGATGCCATCCCATTGATGACACTGTATAATTCTCCTCTTTTAAATTGGTTGTTTGGCATATAGTTAGTTATGCAACTAATTTCAAAATTGGTGTATCTTTATCAAATTACCAAGTATTCTTCATTAATTTTTTGTAAGATTGAATTTCAAAATCTTGGAAACAAAGACAATCATATACAACCACTCCGCTATCAGTTATCGCCGTTTTGGAGAAGGCGATGATTTACTTTTATGCCTCCACGGCTATGGAGAAGATGCCGCTTCTTTTTTATTTCTTGAAAAGATATTAGGGCAGGAATATGATCTGATTGCTTTGGATCTGCCATTTCACGGATTGACAGATTGGAAAGAAGGTTTATTATTTACTTGTGGTGATTTGATGAATATCATTGATCAAATAGTTGGCAACAGCAGCAAAAGCTTTGCTGTACTTGGCTACAGCATGGGCGGAAGAGTTGCACTGCAATTACTGCAATCTTATCCTAACAGGATCAGAAAATTAATTCTGATCGCCCCAGATGGATTACATCATAATATCTGGCATAAGCTTTCCACACAAACATTTATTGGTAATAAGCTTTTTGCGTATACCATGAAAAGGCCAAACTGGATGTTTGGTTTAATGAAACTACTTACAGCAACAAGGCTTTTTAATAAAAGCATCTTTAATTTCGTGCATTATTATCTGGATGATCCCGATTCCAGACTGCTTTTATATAAAAGATGGACCACCATGCGGAAATTCAACCCCAATCAATATTTGTTGAAAAAAGAAATTACCGAGAAAAAGATCCCGATCTGCATGCTGTTTGGAAAGTATGATCGTGTAATTCTAACCAAAAACGGGTTAAAGTTCCAAAAAGGACTGGAGGCTTTTATTAGGATCAAAGAATTGGAAGCAGGTCATCAGCTTTTAAAGCCAAAATATGCTAATGATATTGCCATTTTGATTCGCAGTTAAATTGTTTACTTTGCCATCATGTGGGTAATCATTTATTTATGCTGTACGGTTGCATTGTTCATCCCTTATGCAACGATCATTTTACTGTACAGAAAATGGTTTTTGAAATTATCCCCTTTTTTGATCCCTGCTTCATTTAAACCACAGACCAGGTTCTCTATCATTATTCCTGCAAGAAACGAAGAAGCTAAAATCACTGCTTGTTTAGAATCGATCTTCGGGCAAAAATATCCAACTGATCTTTTTGAAGTGATTGTTATAGATGACCATTCAACCGATACCAGTAGTGCGATTGTACAACATCTACAACTCAAAAAACCGAACCTCAAATTAATTCGTTTGGCAGATGAGTTAGATGGTAAAGCATTAAATTCTTATAAGAAAAAAGCGATAGAACGAGCGATAAATATTGCAACTGGGGATTGGATCATAACAACAGATGCGGATTGTATGATGACCGAAAACTGGATTGATTCATTTGCAGCAATCATTCAACAACAAGATCCCGTATTTGTAGCCGCGCCCGTAGCTTTTAGCAATGATGGCAGTATCGTTTCAACTTTTCAGTGTATTGATTTTGCAAGCCTGCAGGGCATTACTGCAGCTTCTGTATCTGCTGGTTTTCATAACATGTGCAACGGCGCGAATCTCGCGTACCGAAAAGATGTTTTTTATGAAGTAGGCGGATTTAAAGGAATTGATTCTATTGCCAGCGGGGATGATATGTTACTGATGAATAAGATCAAAAAGAGATTTCCATCGAAAATTGCATTTTTATTTTCAAGAGAAGCAATCATTACAACAGCGCCGATGCCCGACTGGAAAAGCTTTTTAAATCAAAGGATCAGGTGGGCTAGTAAAGCAGATCAGTTTAAGGATAAAAGTATTTTTTGGGTGCTTTTTTTAGTTTACTTTTTTAATGTTTCTTTATTTATCATGCCTTTTCTGTCATTTTTTTGCCCATGGCTATTTTTATACTGGCTGTCTTTTCTTATGCTAAAATCTTTGGTTGAATTATTATTTATTATTCCGGTAGCTGCATTTTTCGGGCAAACATTTATATGGCAGCTTCCTTTATTACAACCCATGCATATTGCCTACACCGTAATAGCTGGATGGTTAGGAAAATTCGGTACTTATCATTGGAAGGGGAGAAAAGTGAAATAACCTAGGCCTATAAACCCTGTTTAATCAATATACTATTGATTAAACAGCTTCGCTGTCGTTTTTGTTTTCTGGCCAATAGGCATAAATAATCAAAAAGATCATTGCCAAAAGTATTATCGGAAAGAAAAATAGGTTTTTCATAAACAAATGATTTACTGTTGTTAGGACTTTTTGTATTCAATAAAGTTTAATGTATCATACGTTTATGATAGCAAGAAGGTTGCTAATGTTGCCTTACACGGCAATTATTCGGTAAAAAAGACCTTTTTTCGGTAAAACTTGTGAAGGATCGCTCAATCCTATTCAACTGCTCTTACATGGTATTTTAAAATTCAGAGCGTCTTTATGCAATAGATTGCTTTTCTTCCTTTAGTTTTTCTTCCAGTAAAAAAATGATGCCCAGACTAAGCCAGAACAGGCTTCCGATCTTATCTGTTTCTATCAAATCACTTAAGAAATTGACTGTTGCAATCATAACCAAGATGATCCCTGTGGTAATAGCTATTGATCTGTAAAACCTGTTTTGCAATTGATGATACAGTTGCTCTGTTTTTAAAAGCATCGCAAATAACAAAGCAGAAAATAAGATCAGACCAATGATTCCTTGCTCCAGAGCTGTGAGTAAAAAGTAATTATGGACTGAAGAGTGATCGGGATTATTACTTACCCATGTTTTAAAACCGTTTACAGCATATGGTTTATAATTATTGTAAAAATTATTGGGACCAAAACCGGTAACAGGCTTCGCCGCGATCATATTTGCTGCTGCCACCCACCGATAAAACCGTTCAGCATTAGAAACATCTTTTAAAGTTACCGTTGCCTGCAAATGTTCGCTAAAGTCGGAATGAAAAATGGTATGCTGATAATCGGGCGAAAATTTTAAGTAATTGTCATTGATGGATAGCCAGCTCACAGAACCGAGGAAAAGAACAACAATCATTACTAAAAATATCCGCATTCTTTTGTAATGAATGATCAAGCCGGCAATGATTCCTAGAACTAAAGTAGCCCATGCTCCTCTTGAATAAGATAATACTAAGCCTGCAATGCCGATAATGATTCCAATATTGATCAAACGGGAATATCGCTCGCCATTTACTGTAAGTTTTCTAACACACCATAAGACTGCCAATAAACAAACGAGCATGGCAGAATAATTAACATGATTTCTGAAGTAAGGATCAAGTACCTGTTTTACCCCTTCAAATGAAAAATCATAAAACCAATGTCGTAACAATGCCTGAAGCACAACAAACAGCATAGGTAATAATAAACACAACGCCAGTTTTGTAAAGTCGCTTTGGAAACGCAGCATGATCTGTGGTAGTAGTACAAATGGGAGCACATACCAGATCTTTGCTAAAAAGAATTTTGCAGAAAGAACGGGATCAACAGAAAAAAAACAAGAGATCAATATCCAGGAAAGATGCAAGACAAGTATTAAAAACAAAGGTCTTTGCAAAATAGAGCGAGGAAAAAATTCAGGTTTGTATATCCATTTAATAATAAAAATTCCTGTCAGCAACATCAATAGAGGCTCATCAGGAAAATCAAGTCCCAGCGAATCGGTTACATTCAATTCGGTTGATAAGGGCAGAACAATGATCATTAACCAAAATAATTGCCCTGTAAAAGAAACGGAATAATTAAAGACCAGAGGAAGCAATATCCAAACAAAGGGAATGATCAGCCATAAAAAATTTTGTGTCGAAACTACAGTTATTAAACTGATGATAAAGATCAGTCCTGCAGTGCTAAAGGATCGACGATATCGCTCAAACAATAACATTATTGCGGCGTTTGCTTTCTTTCATAAACCAATGCCGCTATGATCCCAAATACTGCACTGATCAATAATACTGCAAATAAAACAGTACTGATCACCGGCTTATCTGCAGATGCAGATGGGAATGCTTTTTCAACAATATACAATACGGGTGGCGTAGCTGCAATCGCCAATTTTAATTCGCTAGCCGATCTTTGATATTGCTTTAACTGCTCTAATATTGACTGGCGTTGGCTTTCAAGCATTTCATTTTTGAATGAATTTTTGTTTGTAGAAGTACTGTCAGATATGTCCTTATACTGATTCTTCATTTCAGAAATAGATTCATTCAGTTTATTAAGGCTTATTTGATATACCTGTTTCCACATATTTTGCTCTGTTTCCTGAATAATATCAATGACCCGATTGGCCATATTTGCAGAAAGCTGTTTGTCTTTGGTACAAACAACAACCTTTAACTGATTGAATTCTGTTTTAGTTAATTCAATATCTTTTTTCAGCAGTTTAATGGTCTTTTTCCTTTTAATATTATCGTTCTCTCCTTTTACTTCATAATAATCGATCAATTTAAATTCATCAACCAAAACATAATACACCGTATCCGATTTTGCAAATCCCATCAATGTTTCTATATCATCACCGTTACCAAAGAAGGAATACAGGTTTTGAATACTGCTGTTGAATAATCTGGCTTTGTCGGCTAAAACAGGACTGGCAGGAACAACGACCGCGGTTGACCGATAATACTTAGGAACCACCAATAGTGCAATACCCGTAATAGCTAATGAGATAATCACAAAAACGCTGATCGATCTCCACCGCTTTTGCAATACAGCGATCACATCAATTAAATTAAAGGAGGTTGAATTCATATTGTTTCAATCAATTAAATATAACAGAGATCAGATTCCGTCCGTTACAACAACATTACGACTGTAACTTTCATCCAAAGAAATAAAAGTTTCCGTTCTTTCTATTCCTTTAATGTTTTGCAATTTATCATGCAAAACATGTCGGAGTTGCTGAATGTCTTTACAAACAATTTCAGCAAACATGCTGTAATTTCCGGTAGTATAATTCAACCGTACAATTTCCGGGATCTTCTTTAATTCTTTGGCAACTGAATCGTATAATGAGCTTTTTTCTAAATAAATACCAATAAATGCTATAACATCATATCCCAAAGATTTTAAATCAACCGATAATTTCCTACCTTTAACTACTTTCTGTTCTTCGAGTTTTTTGATGCGGACATGAATGGTTCCGCCGGAAACAAATAATTTTTTGCCCAAATCAGCATAAGAGATTTCGGCATTTTCCATCATCTCCTGGATGATCTGGAAATCAAGTTTGTCAAGATTTAATTTAGACGCCATTTTTTATCTGTTTTTGAATAATATTCAATATTAATACATTTTATTTGAATAATATCTATTTTTTTAAATTTTTATTTAAATAATATTCAACAATACTGCTATTACCCTAATTTTGTTCTATCAACAAGAATGAATAGTTCTTTATACTGTGGGGTGATGAAACTTTTGGCAGACATGCCCTCTCGTCTCGGGGGTGAGGAATCCAGGATAAACGTAGCATAGAGCCTTTCGCAAGAAAGACCGGGGTTGACCACCGGACTTTGTACTACAGCTAACTTCCTCGTGTAGGTTCGACTCCTACCCCTACAGCTTCTTATTTCGGTGTTTTAAGGCCTTTGAAGTTTTTACTTCGAGGGCTTTGTTATTTAAACGCCTGCCTTACTTTTGATGCTTTATGGGACATAAAAAATTAATCCGCTTCGAAGCTATTAAAACCTTTTCCAACGTTTTGGAACATCCAATATGGATGAAAGGAAAATGGAAGGACTATTTTAAAAATGATAACCCTATTACCTTAGAACTGGCTTGCGGAAAAGGCGAATATGCGGTTGGTCTGGGTAAATTATATCCTGAAAGAAATTTTATCGGCATCGATATTAAAGGTAACCGTATCTGGCGTGGCGCAAAAACCGCTTTGGATGCCGGTTTACACAATATCGCTTTTGTTCGAACTATCATTGATCAGCTGACGGATTATTTCGAGAAAGATGAAGTAAGTGAAATTTGGATCACATTTCCTGATCCGCAATTACGATTTTCTAAAGCAAAAAAACGTTTAACGCATCCTAAGTTTTTACGGCTGTATCAACGGATCATGCAAAAGGATGGTTTGATCCATTTAAAGACCGACAGCCCCGATCTTTATCAGTTTACAAAAACGGTCATCAACTTATTTGAATTAGAATTGTTACAGGATTCAGATGATGTTTATGCCGATCCGGAAATTTCGCAGGAACTGTCCATCAAAACTTATTACGAGAGTTTGGATATTGCAAAAAGTAACCGAATCCATTATTTACAATTCAGGGTAAACAAAGACCTGCCGATCGAAAAAGATGAAATCTTAAAACAAATGATCAGTGAGCATACAATTGATTGAAGGAGTTGATTTTTATTACGACAGTGAGCACTTTATGGTGCTGACTGAAAAATATCATTTGGAGAAAGGTTTTTGCTGCGGTCATGGTTGCAGGCATTGTCCATATGAATATGAAAATGTACCCGAACCAAAAAGATCTGAATTGATTTGCCTGATTCCTAAAAGGGAATCAAAACAAAATCCATAATTTTAAGTAAATCATTTTATCCGTTGCCTTCAAAAAAATTGTCATCCAAAAAACCGCTTCCAACGATCAAAAAAGAAAATTCTTTTTTTGAAGATGTGTATGATGTGGTGCGTCAAATTCCAAAAGGCCGTGTAACTTCTTATGGTGCCATTGCAGCTTATCTCGGAACAAAAATGAGTGCCAGAATGGTAGGCTGGGCCATGAACGCTTCTTTCATAATCACACCCAAGGTTCCTGCGCACAGGGTCGTGAACAGAAACGGAATGCTTAGCGGCAAAGCACATTTTGGAACACCTACATTAATGCAGGAATTACTGGAGAAAGAAAAGATCAAGATCGAAAATGATAGCATCATTGACTTCGAAAAAAAATTCTGGGATCCGGCAAAAGAATTAGCCTTATAAAAAATCATCGAATGAGTGATCTGAAAGTCATCATCAACGGTTCTCTCATCAATAAGCGTGATGCTGTTTTACACATCAGCGATCTGTCGATCGAAAGAGCTTATGCAGTGTTCGATTATTTTAAAACAGTAAATGGCAAACCGATCTTTTGGGAAGATAATCTCGACCGGTTTTTTTACAGCGCAAAATGCATGCGTTTAGAGATCGAACCAAGCAGAGAAGAATTGAAAGAATTGATTCTGCAGTTGATGAATGCAAATAATATTGCTGACTCAGGAATTAAATTATTGCTTACCGGTGGTTATTCAAATGATGGTTACAGTATTGCAAAACCCAATTTGATCATCACACAGCAGACTCAAAAAAGAAACGAAGCGGCCGAAACGAATGGGCTGAGATTGGTTAGTTACGAACACCAACGCCAACTACCTCAGGTTAAAACGATCGATTATTTGATGGGTATTTTCACACAGCCTTATGTGAAAGAAAAAAAAGCGGATGATGTTTTATACAAACAAAATGGATGTATAAGCGAATGTCCACGATCCAATATTTTCATTATTACAAAAGATGAAAGAATACTCACGCCCGAAAAAAATGTATTGCATGGCATCACCAGAAAACATGTCTTGCAAATTGCAGCCCAAGAATTTAAAACAGAAACAAAAGATATTACAGTTGACGAATTTTATAACGCCGCCGAAGTCTTCGTTACCAGTACTTCCAAAAATATAACACCCATTGTTTCTGCAGATGAAATTTCATACGGCTCTGTCACCGGAACGATTACAAAGCATCTGCAATCGAAACTGAATAAGCTCATTTACGGCTGATCAGAAACTGCGAATGGAATAAATATCTCCTATTACTCTGCACTTTATTGTATTGTTAAAAAACCTGATTTAACTTTTCTTCAACAACATATATAAATAAATTCGTTTTCAATATTTTTTTAACAAAAACCATATCCTATGTCTTACGCAAACATTTCAGCAGTGTTAAGTCAGCAAGATATTGCCGATATTAAAACTGCTATTAAAACCATCGAAACCAAATTGCCTTTTCTCGTAGTATTAACTGTTGATGAGAAAAAGGGCTTATTCAAATTGGGCGACAAAAGCGTTTCTTTTGTTGACGACGCACTCAATGCCGCCAAAAACTTTCCCAACATTTTACCTAACACTTTCGACACAGCAGAATTTGAAAAAGACACTGTATTGTGCAACGTTTTTGCTGATATAGCACAACCATTGGCCGCTTTGTCACAAAAAGTAGATGATACTTTTACTGCAGTTGGCAGCGAAGCCTTGGGCGAAGCTTTACAGGTTTACAGTTATGTACAAACTGCTGCACCGATTACGCCCGGTTTGCAACCCATTGCCGACCAATTAAGCGAAAGATTTAAAAAGCAGGGAGTTAGAAAAGTACAGGCTGCCCCTGCTGCAAAATAGTTCTTGGGTTCATAGGCTTAGATTTTAATCCTGAAGACCCCCTTTCCAGGGGGTTTTTCGCTATAAAACAGGCAAACTTGTCAGTTTTATATGCATCCTGTTCTCTCCAACACTTAACGCTGAGACTCAGACTGACAAATTTGAGTGTTGGACACTCATGCGTGAGTGTTTTAGACTCAATCGAGAGACTCAGATACTCATCATTGACACTCTAATACTCAATGGAGAGAGTTTGATACTCAAAGATGAGACTTCAACACTCAAGCGAGAGACTCTGATACTCATCGTAGACATTTCGATACTCGGCGATAGGAAGCCATGTCGTCACAAATTGTGATGAGATTTGAGAAGAGGCGTTAGTTTAAGGTTTCAAATTGCAACCTTAGAAAACAGTAATCCAGATGCGGTCACAAATTGTGACTTCAAGTTTCCAAAAAGACCATTATCACGATTTGTGATGATGAAACCATAAAACCATTAAACATGCAAATAATAAAAAGTATTCAAAACAGGATCTACGAAATAAGAGGTGAGAGAGTGTTGTTAGATTTTGATCTGGCAACTCTTTACGAAGTGGAAAGAAGAAGCTTAAATCAAGCAGTAAAGCGAAATATTAAACGCTTTCCACTCGATTTTATGTTTCAACTTACCAAACAAGAATTTGAAAATCTGAGGCTTCAAATTGAAGCCTCAGAAAATAGTAGTTCTCTAAGGTCACAAATTGTGACCTTAGAAGACGATCAAAACTTGAAATCACAATTTGTGATTTCAAGTTTCCACAAAATCCATCATCATAAATTGTGATGATATATCCAAACAATCTACCAAATATTGCTTACAGAGCTGCTTGATGTTTAACATCGAGTCGTTTGTGTTATAGATAGTACAGGTAAGCTATATCCAATTGATAATCCCGGCTAACATAGTCTACATTTCTGTAACTTCATGGAAATTAACTCCTATATGTTTAACCTAAAAGAAACATCTCTGGAATGGGCTTTATTGCATCTTAAAAATTTTTACGATAGCGATTTTTATCCAAAACTATTTGAATTTGATGCCATAAAAAGAAACTGGGTTAATGTTAAAAGTCACTTATTGAAGCTAGATTTAGAAAATTATGCGCCAGTAAATCCTATTACTACACTTGCTCCAAAAACTAATGGAAATTTTAGAGTTGTTCATCAACTAGATCCAATTGATAGTTTAATATATACTGCATTACTCCATGAAGTTTCTTATGAAATCGAATCATATCGAATTCCTTCAAATAGAAAAATAGCTTTTCATATCGGATAAAACCAGATGCCAATGGTTCTTTTTTTGAAAAGGATGGCTCTGGATATAAAGATTTTATTAAACAAGCTGAAATACTTGCTACAGATTTCAAGGGAGGGTATGTTTTAGTATGTGATATAGCTGATTTTTATAACCAAATTTATTTGCATAGAGTTAATAACGTTTTAAGTGAAGCTGGCTCAAAAGCAAATGAAGTAATTGAAAGTTTTCTTTCAGCTCTTAATTCCAATATTTCTCGAGGGATACCTGTTGGACCAGCCCCTAGTATACTTATTTCTGAAGCAATAATGGCAGATATTGATAAGAAAATACTAAGTTATACAGATTCATTTGTTAGATATGTTGATGATATTTATATCATTTTTGAGGATTATGCTGAAGCTTGGATTGCGTTACATGAGTTATCAAGATATTTATATACAGCACACCGCCTTGTTTTCTCTTCTGAAAAAACCATGATTGTTTCAGTAAATAATTTTGAATCAAATTATTTAAAGGAAGATGAAAAAATAGAAGCCGAATCAATTCGAGAAAAACTCGCAGAAACAGAAAAAGGGGGTTATTCAGAACCAGAAAAAATAACTCCTTTTGAAAAGTTAGAGGCTGAAAAAAAATTAAAGATTAGAGCAGAAGTATATCAAGATCTTTTTAAAATGCTTTTAACTCTTGATAAGATAGAATTAGGATTAATGAGACATGTATTAAGGCAAGCGGGGATTTATAAAATTAGAAACATAATTCCTTTAATTTTTAAACACTTCAATAAACTCTTACCCGTTTTAAGAGAAATTGTTGTTTATTTCGATCGAGTATTAAATGTAAAAACTGTTGTTAATTATAAAAACAAATTTGAAGAATTATTAAATAATGAATATTTGGAGTTGCCATATGTGAATATTTGGATTTTTACTTTATTTCAAAATGATTTTTTTAATGCAGTACAAATAAAAATTGACTATACTAAAATTCAAAGAATACGAGAAAAAGCATTAATCGCAAGAAGAGAAAATAACACCGTTTGGATTAAAGAAATAAAAAATGGAGTTGATACTTTAGGTCCCTGGGATAAGAGAGCTGTCTTATATTCTTCAATAATTATTTCAAAAGATGAATTAGTCCATTGGCTAGGTTTGGAATCCTCGAAAGGAGATATTTTAAATTCAGCAATTTGTTCAATGATTATTGCAGATAAAAAAGCAGCCAGTTAATTTCCAAAGCAGATTTTTAACAGAATCTTCTATGCTTTTTAATCCATGTAATTTTAAGTGCAATTAAATGTTCCATTTTTAATATCACCGATAATACGGACTGATCATCAAATACACCACCGGCCCTGTTACCGCCACATAAAACCATAAAGGCCATGTGTATTTCGCTAATTTTTTATGCGATTCGAATTCCGCTGTTAATGCACGGTAAGCGGTATATAAAATAAATGGCAAAATGATCGCCGCTAAAATTATATGTGTGAAGAGAATGATGAGATAAATAATTTTAATGGTTCCTGTTCCGCCAAACTTTGTTTCTCCTGCCAACAAATGATGGGCAATATAACTCACCAAAAAAACAACAGATAAGATTAAAGCAGTAAACATCAGTTTTTTGTGCAGCAGATAATTTTTATTTTTCACCGCTATCAATGCCGCCACCAATAATACTGCAATGATAGAATTAATGATCGCATTGGCCGTTGCGAAAAGGTGAACATTAAAACCAAGATCAAGATTTAATTTGAACTTGCTTAATAACACAACTGCCGCAAATACAACAAATGAAAAAATGCCGATCAATATTTTTGCCTGCTTATCGTTTTTTTGAATGCTTGCCTGTAACATAAAGTTGAATGGTTGATTAGTTTATTAATTGATTGGTGGTTTTCCTCGCAGCTCAAAGCTGGTAGCTCGCGGCTTTCTCTCCATCATCCGTTGATTTTTCTTCTTGCAGACATATACACTGAGAAGACAATAACTGTGATCACAATAATTAACCACAACCACTTTAAGCTGATGATCTCTGTAAATACGGCACTGGGTTGCTTTCTGTCTTTCTCTAACATCAATAACCCGATATCTCTTGCCAATTGTTTTAAAGAAGTACTGTCTCTGTCCAGTCCATCATAATACCCACGAACCACCATATCTCTGTCAATCAATACAAATCTGCTGGTATGTACAAAATCTGGATTGATAGGCTCCATGCTGAATTTATCTACTTTCAATTCTTCAAATGCAAAGCGATATATAGAATCTCTTTTACCCGTTAGCAACCAGTAATTATCAGGATTCACAGCAAAACGATCTGCATATTCTTTCAGCACCGGAACAGAATCCCTTTCAGGATCGATACTTATGGAAACGAATTGAACAATGGATGTATCAATTTTATTGCGAACATCACCTCCTTTTGTAAATGATTGCTGCAATCTGACCATATTGCTCGTTAAATGCGGGCAAATACTTCTGCAGCTTGTAAAAAAGAAATCAAGCACAATGATCTTTCCCTGCTTGCCGTATAAATGAACGGTATCTCCCGATTGATTGATCAAGGTTATATCGGATGTTTTGTGCCAGATACTGTCCTGCATTTCCTTACCGTTGCGAACAGTTGTGATCACACTATCCAATAAAAATTTTCTGGGCATCACTACAGCTTTCTCGCTGAAGGTTTGCAGGATCAGATAACACAGCACGGGTAACAATACCGCGATCATCAATGCCAACAATGCTTTTTTGCTCATAATATAATTTCATAAAAAAACCATCGCCATAAAGCGATGGTTAATTATTATTTTAATGAAAAGAAAAGTTCAAAAATTACTCCACCGCTTTTTTCTTTTCTTCTGTTTTTATTTCTTTCGTTTCTTCTTTCTTTTCTGCTTTTTTAGTGCTCAATTCTTTTTTGTATGGATCGTAAGTGTTTTTTAAATGTTTGAAAGAATTGCCTTCAAATAAAAATGCAGTGATAAACCAAACGAATAATAGTAAAGGTACAACGATTGTCATGATCAAATTCTTCACTTCGTGTTTCAGGTGCATGAAATAACCAACAATATAAAAGGCTTTGGCCAGCATCAAAATAACAATGGTTCCTTTGATGGCTAATTTTAAACTACTGCCCTGTTCCATTCCCATCATGGCAAAACCTAATGCCAGTTCTATAACTGTCAACACCGATAAGATGATGGTTACTTTAATTACTTCTTTTGTTCCGCCGCCATGATGTTCTGCAACTGCTGTATGTTCCATGTTATAATATTGAAATTGCGTTTGATAATTTTGTTAAATAAGATAGAAACAGGTAAATACAAATACCCAAACCAGATCTACAAAGTGCCAGTATAACCCCGCTTTCTCGATCATTAAATAATGACCACGTTTTTCAAATTTATCAGTGAGTGTCATTATCAGCATCACAATATTGATGATCACACCGCTGAAAACGTGAAAGCCATGAAATCCCGTGATGGTAAAAAAGAAATTGGTAAACCCAGTTGTTGATTGTGTTCCATCGGCATTCATAAAAGGGTTTCTTCCCCACCATGCGCCTTCATGAAATAAATGCGTCCATTCCCACGCCTGACAGCTTAAGAATGCGGCGCCACCCAAAATGGTCAATATCAAATTAATGACAACCTTATTTTTATTCATTTGCTGACCAGCCTGCACCGCCAATACCATAGTTACAGAACTGATGATCAGAATAAAGGTCATGATACTCACAAATACCAATGGAGCATGAGAATTTTCTCCTGCAAAAGGATAGGATTTAAATACCTCATTGGGATTGGGCCATCCGTTAGTTGCAAAACGGGTTGTACCGTAAGCGATCAGAAATGCACCAAAAGTGAAAGCATCACTCATCAAAAAATACCACATCATTAATTTCCCATACTCTACTTTGAAAGGGCTCTTACCTCCGCTCCATAATTTTTCCGGTACTGCAGTTGTTGTAGTTGACATATTTGTTGTTAGGTTATGTTCACAAATTTATTGGCTAAACATCAAATTAAACCAATTCAATCAAAAAAATTCCTTTTTATCTGACCCACATAAAAAAGATAAATAAATAGATCCAAAGCAGGTCTACAAAATGCCAGAACGTACTGATCATTTCAATCGGCACAATACTGTAATTCTTCAGCTTGCTGCTATATGCTTTAATGAAAATAAACAGTATCGCAGCCACACCCGCTAATACATGCAGCACATGAAATCCAACAATCACACCTAAAAAAGATGCTGCCGGATTACTGCCCTGACCAAAGATCTGTATGCCGTGATTCTTCAATTCAGAAAATCCAATGAACTGAAGCACACAAAATACAATTCCTAAAATTGCAGTGATCGTTATCAATGTTCTGTAACGGACCATTTCTCTTGCTTTGAATGATTTGAATGCAAGATGAATGGTGATACTGCTTATAATAATGGCAATAGTAGAATACCAAAATGCTATTGGCAGATCAATATCCAGCCATTTACTTTGATTGCGTTTAACAATATACGCACTGGTAAATGCGGCAAACATCATACAGATGCTGCCAATGGCCACCCATAAAGTAAACTTATGTGGATGGATCCTTCCCCCTGAAGGTGTATTTTGATACTGACTCATGATTAAATTATCACTCATTTATTATGCTAATAAAGATTGAACAAAATTTGCGATTTCTCCAATAGCCCCTTTAGGGGTTTGGGGTATCTTATCAGCCAATAATGCCAATAAAACGATTGGCAAATAAATATAACTGCTGAACATTACACGTCTTGCTGCTTTTACATCCATCTCTCTGTATAATCGTATACATTGAAATACCATGAACAGATTGCATACAATCAAGATCCACATACTTACTTGTCCGCTTAACTGAAAATAATAAGGCAAAATTCCAACAGGTATCATCAACACACTGTACATAATGGCTTGTAATGCCGTAAACTTTGTTGGTCCTTTATCACTCGGTAATAATTTAAATCCAACTTTTGTATAATCGCTATGTGCCACCCAGGCAATGGCCCAGAAATGCGGAAACTGCCACAAGAACTGAACAGCAAATAATATCAATCCGCCTGTCCAGCTTATTTCCTGATTATAAAAACCTGCCAGCCATCCGATCAAACAAGGCAACGCACCTGGAAAACCACCTACCAAAACAGCAATGGAGTTCTTTGTTTTTAAAGGCGTATAGATATATGCGTAAACAAATAAACTAAATGCTGAAACCAAAGCAGATGAAAGATTGAAAAAATACCACATCATAAAAACCCCGATCACACCTGCTATCAAAGCAAAAGTGTATGCTTCCTGCTGACTCATTCTTCCATCAGCCACCGGACGTAATTTTGTTCTTTTCATTTGTGCATCAGTATCTTTCTCTACTGCCTGATTGATCGCATTCGCGCTTCCAGATACCAGCATACCTGCCACAAATAAAATGATGATCATCTTCAGATCATACCCATTACCCGGAGCCAGTAAAAAACAGATCACACATGAAAAGACAACCGTAAAACTCAAAGTGAATTTTATCAGTTGAAAATAGTCTTTCACTTTCGCAGTGATCGCGAAAGAAAAAGATGCCGATGTGTTAATTGCTTTTCCCATTACTTCACTTGATCTTAAATAAATTATTCTATTTGAAAGACAATGCCCTGAAAATTTCTCAGGGCATTTATATTATTGATTTCTGTAGCTATAAAAGCACTGCGTTTTTTAGTGATGACTTTCTTCTTCGCCAACCGGTGTGGTCTGCGGAATAAAATCAACTCCGTCTTTACCGTAATCATAAGGCCAGCGGTATACTTCAGGAATTTCACCAACCCAGTTACCATGACCGGGATGAATAGGTGTAGTCCATTCCAATGTATTTGACTGCCATGGATTCCGGGAAGTTACTTTTCTACCCTTGAAAATGGAATAGAAGAAATTGAACAGGAATAATAATTGAGTTGCAAACACGATCATTGCAACTGTACTGATAAATCTGTTCAGATCAATGAACTGTTTGAAACTTTCCCAGTTACTATAATCGTAATAACGGCGAGGCATACCGGCCAAGCCTTCATAGTGCATAGGCCAGAAGATCAAATAGGCACCGGCGATCGTGATCCAGAAATGGATAAATCCTAAAGTATTGTTCAAATGCTTACCGTACATTTTCGGATACCAATGGTAGATACCTGCAAACATGCCGAACATAGAAGCTACACCCATTACAATATGAAAGTGCGCGATCACAAAATAAGTATCATGCAAATGAATATCCAATGCAGAGTTTCCTAACCAGATACCTGTTAATCCTCCTGAAATAAATAAACTCACAAAACCGATCGCAAACATCATGGCAGGAGTGAAACGGATATTTCCTCTCCATAATGTAGTTAACCAGTTAAACACTTTAATGGCCGAAGGAACAGCGATCAATAAAGTAAGTAACACGAATACGGATCCAAGGAATGGATTCAGTCCCGTGACAAACATATGATGCGCCCAAACCAGGAATGCAAGAATAGCAATTGCAAATAATGATCCGATCATCGCCATATAACCAAAGATGGGTTTACGCGAATTCACAGATAAGATCTCACTCACCATTCCCATGGCAGGTAATAAAATGATATATACTTCCGGATGTCCTAAAAACCAGAATAAATGTTGGAATAAAATAGCGCTACCGCCTTCGTTTGGCAAAGCACCCACGCCATTGATGAAAATGTCGGAGAGATAAAAACTTGTACCAAAGTTTCTGTCAAATATCAATAAGATGAATCCTGATAATAATACAGGGAATGATAATACACCCAGAACAGCAGTAAAGAATAATGCCCAGATGGTCAATGGCAATCTAGTCATGCTCATCCCTTTGGTACGCATGTTCAATATCGTTGCGATATAATTCAAGCCACCCAATAAAGAGGATACTACAAATAATGCCATGGCAACGATCCAAAGATCCATACCGGTCTTTGAACCGGGTGAAGCGCTCCCCAATGCACTCAAAGGAGGGTAAGCAGTCCAGCCACCACTGAATGGTCCTGTTTCAACAAACATGGAAGACAGCATCACACAACTCGCTGCAAAGAAGAACCAATAAGAAAGCATATTCATGAATGGCGATGCCATATCTCTTGCTCCGATCTGTAATGGAATTAAAAAGTTTGCAAAAGTTCCACTTAATCCTGCTGTCAGTACAAAGAACACCAATACAGTTCCGTGTGTGGTTACCAATGCATAATATGCTTCAGGAGTAATTTGTCCGTCTTTCACCCACCATTTTCCTAAAATATCTTCTAACCAGTAAAAATGAGAATCAGGGTAACCTAATTGCAAGCGAAATAATACACTCATCAATCCACCCAATACGGCCCAAACCATTCCGGTGATCAGGAATTGTTTTGCGATCATTTTATGATCCTGACTGAACACATATTTAGTGATAAATGTTTCGTGATGGTGATGCATATGACCATCGCCATGTGTATCATGCGAAGTTGAAACATCAACTGAATGGTGAAGAGCTGCTTCGTTACTCATATATATTCTTTGATTCGAGTTAGTAATTTATAAGAACCAAAATACTTTGGTTATGATTCACATTAATTTTTGGCAATTGCTTTTACTGTGCTGTCTGCTTTCGGTGCTGATGGGTCTTTTTCCGGGAATGACTGGAAGTACAATGGCTTTTGTTTTGCCATCCAAAGATCATAATCTTCCTGTTCTACTACTTCAATTACTCCCTTCATGCTGTAGTGACCATTGCCGCACATCTGATCACAACTGATCTCATACTGAAAATTAGGATTGTTAGTGATCTTCTTCATTTCAGAAGTGGTAAACTTTGGTGTGAACCATAATGTGGTAGGAATACCTGGTACTGCATCCATCTTTAAACGGAATTGAGAAAGACCAACATCATGTATCACATCTCTGCTGCCGATGATCAGCTTTACGGGTTTGCCTTTTACAACATACATGGTTTGTTCCTGAACGATATCATCATGTGTGGCAGGATCATCTTTTAAATTTAAGGAAGCACTATCTCTCCAGATCAATCCCAATGAATTGGTAGCGGGATCAATATTCTTATAATATTTTTTTCCGAATACCCCGTCTTTTCCCGGATAACGGAATATCCATCCGAATTGTTTTCCTGTTACTTCTACCACCATTGCATCTTTCGGTGCATCGCTGGTAAAATAACTCCAGTTACGTAATCCGATAACAACCAATACGGTCAATACAATTGCAGGAACGCCTGTCCACAATGCTTCTAATTTGTTGCTGTGAGCAAAATAGACAACCTTGCGTTTATCGTTTTCCTGATATTTATACGCGAACCAGAATAATAGAATTTGAGTGATGATAAAAACGATACCGGTAATAGATAAGGTTAACCAAAGCATTGAATCCACTCTTTCGCCCTGAACACTGGCAGATTCATGTGCCAATAAAGTTTTACCGAAAAGAAGACTGTTGCAGTACCATACGCCGATCAAGCCCAATACCAGAAAGCTTACCATTAAAAAGCCATTCACCTTATTGGTGTTCTTGCGATTTTGTTCTTCTCCTTTTAATATGGCTACGTATTCGCTTGCTTTCGATATCTGAAAGATGATAAGGAATACCAGAATAATTACTGCTACTGTTAAATTAAATGTCATGTTGTTAGGTTTGCGATGCTTAATAAAGTAACAATCAAATGGGCGATATGTTATTTGAGCTTATGTATGATGTATAATACTTTCTTTTAAGAATGGATGATATTTTACGATCAATGGTTTTTTGGCTAATGCTTTTGCAACAAAGAATATCATCATTCCTGCAAATAAACTTAATATTCCAAAATCGAGCCATCCCAATGTTACGACTTCTTTACTGATACTTCCCATCACCATTTGATAAAAATCTAACCAATGTCCGAATATGATCAATACTGCCATAAAAGTTACCATGGTATAGTTTCTTTTGGCAGAACTTTTCATCAGGATCAATAAAGGACAAATAAAATTGATGATCAGATTCAGGAAGAAAATTCCTTTATACGGACCTTGTACTCTATGTTTGAAATACAATGTTTCTTCGGGTTGATTGGAATACCAGATCAACATATATTGAGAGAACCATAAATAAGTCCAGAAGATTGAGAACGCAAACATGAATTTTCCCAGATCATGTAAATGTTCCTGATTGGTATATTCCAGATAACCCTTGTTCTTCATGTAAATGACCCACAAGGCTATTAAACTTATACCGCTCACGAATGTGCTTGCAAATGTGTACCAGCTGTACATGGTACTGTACCAATGTGCATCCAAACTCATCAGCCATAACCAAGGAACTGTTGAGCCAACTGTCAATGCAAACCATACGGTGAACAATGCTGCTCTCACTGTATTTCTCCAGATAAAAGAACTTCCTGTTTCGCCATTAAATGCTGCTGCATCTGCTTCACTGCTTATTTGCCTCATTCTCC
>CAIKTE010000297.1 GCA_903830285.1 uncultured Chitinophagaceae bacterium
GCTGTTGCAATAAAGATTTTTACATAGAGAATATTACCTGTTTTGCTATGTCCCCATTCTGTATTAGGGTCTATATCAAATCGTTCTTTAGAATAAAGATAGATTTCCGTTAAAGGTTCAAACTTTATATCAAATGCATTACCGGCAGATTTAAATGTATGGTAATTCACATTCAGCAACTTTGCAATTTGCGGTCCGGCATTAGCATCTACTAGTCCCTTCATTTTGCTTTCCAGTGCCTTTATACTGGCTCCTTCCTTCAATTTCACAAAGTTTGAATAGCCTAAACTTAACCAGTTGTCATTGTTCTTTCCATGGAATGTGCCCATCGACATGAACATATCCGAATTAAAGTGTGAGTTTTCCGGAAAATCTGTCATTACAGCTGTTACCATTAATACTAAAGTATCGTCTAATAAAAGCTGTTTGCCAATCGGGTCTTCCTCACCAAAATATCTTTTTGCCGTTGTTTGGGAAATTACAATTTGATTGGGCAATGATAATGCTGTGCCAGCATTCCCTTTAATGATGGGATGATCGAATACGCTGAAATAATTGCTGTCTGCAGTATAGATCCTGTACTCACGAAAGATCTTTTGTTTATAGCGAACATTATAAGCATCTTCATATCCAACTAAAGTATTGGCTTCTACTTCGGGAAATTTAGTTTTTAAAACATCAGCCACAGGCGGGCTGGTTTTTGCACCGTTCGATTCAGCACCGTTAAGGCTGATATGTGTGTATGCTCTGTAAATACGATCGGCATCTTTATAGTAACTGTCATAACCAAATTCACTGCTGGCATAGAGATATAGAATAATAGTACAGGCAACACCAATGGCAAGCCCTCCAAGATTGATGATAGAGATCTTCGGGTTCCGCAATATGTTGCGCCATGCGATTTTGAAATAATTTTTTATCATAGAAAATGCTTATTCAGTTTTTAAAATTTTTGCCGGCTTTGTTAAAGCCGCTCTTGCTGAATAAAACATTGCAGTTGATGCTGCTGCAACTACGATTACAAAAGCAGATACTATAAACGGGATTACAGACAGTCCGTTGCTATAAGTAAATACCTGCAACCACTTATTCATAAAATAATAAGCAACAGGAAAAGCAATCAATGCAGCAATCAATGCGAGCCATAAATAATTTTTAGTGATCATCATAACTACCTGCACTATGCTTGCACCCAGCACTCTGCGTATACTGATTTCTTTTTGCTTTTGTTCTGTAGTAAATGCTGTAAGACCGAGCAAACCAAGGCATGTAATAATAATCGTAAGTATGGAAAAGGCTGCAAAAATTTTTCCGCGTTTCTGATCGGCAGCATACTGCGAATTAAAATCTTCATCAAGAAATTTATATTCAAACGGCAATTGCGGAAAATATTTTTTCCAGATATTATCGGCCTGTACAATAGATGTTTTTATATTGCCCGTATTCATTTTCATCTGTATGATATTACCGTTGGGACCATAAAATAAAAGCAGCGGTGCAATGGGATTGTATAAAGATTTCTGATTAAAATCTTTTATCACACCCACTACTTCAAGATAATTGCCTGAAGTATCTCCCGGAAATTTTACCCGCATTCCGATAGCATTATCCCATCCAAAATATTTTACCATTGCCTCATTCACCAGAATACTGTGCGAAGTATCAGTCAAGTTTAAAAAATTTCTGCCTTTCACTACAGGGATGCTGAGAGAACCGAGGAAATTTTCATCGATCGTATAACATTCTATCGCTTTATCAGTATGGCCGTTTTTGGTCGCTACTGTAAATAGGTTCATGTTAATGGTTGTTCCACCCGGATAACAATTACCGGTACCCACTGTTTTTACGCCCGGCAGGCTGCGGAATTCATTGTCCATGGCAAAAATCTTACTGCGCTCATCCTCCCCGGTATTTACAATCACCGTCATTACCTGATCTTTATTAAAACCAAGGTCTTTATTGCGTAAATAAGAAAGTTGTGAATACACTACCCATGTACATATAAGCATGATCATTGAAATGGAAAACTGCAATACAACCAATGTGCGGCGCAGGTTTACATTGCCCGATGCTTTTGAAAGACTTCCTTTTAAAATGCTTACCGGCTTAAAACTTGAAAGATAAAATGCAGGATAGCTGCCACCTACCAAACCTGTAAATAAAATAATTCCCAGCAGGAGAATGATATTAAACGGCTGCATCAATGTATTCATCGTAAATGCCTTGCCGGAGAGTGAATTGAAAACAGGTAATAAAAGTGCAACAAGCATCACGCTTAATAATACTGCTAGAAAAGCAGTTAACAAAGACTCACTTAAAAACTGTATGATCAATTGTGTTTTTGATGAACCGGTTACTTTGCGTATGCCGATTTCTTTTGCTCTTCGTGCAGACCTTGCCGTTGTTAAATTCATATAATTGATGCACGCAATCAGCAGCATAAAAAATGCAACTGCTGAAAATATCCAGATATACGACATATTGCCCAGTTCTTCAGGTTCCCTTTCCAGGTTAGAATGAAGATGGATAGCTGTTATCGGCTGCACACCATATTGCATCTTGATATTGAACTGTGCAAAAAGAGGCGCCATATATTTATCATACATGGGCACTAACTTTTTATTGAAAGCTTCGGCATTAGTTCCGGGCTTCAGAAGTACATAAGTAAAATTGTTGAAATTGCCCCAATTGTTCTGGCCATTCTGATTCCCCCTTAATATGGTAGATGCTGAAATAAGCATATCGAAAACTATATGCGAGTTTTTAGGTACATCTTCTATTACGCCTGTAACCTTATATAAATCATACACTGTTTTCAATGTCTTTCCAACGACAGGCGTATTTTTTCCAAAATATTTTTCTGCAAGTGTTTTTGAAATAATAATGCTGTTGGGTTCATTCAATGCATGTGCAGCATTGCCTTCCACAAACTTGTAAGTAAATATGTTGAATACTGTGCTGTCGGCATAATACAGTTTTGTTTCATAAAACTCTTTATCTCCGTTCTTGAATAATGTTCTTTCCCTGTTTAAAAATCTTGCAGCTTCTTCCACTTCCGGAAAATCTTTTTTTAATGTGAAGGCAAGCGGAAGTTGTGTTAAAGCCCAGTTGGTTTTTTTATCAGGTTCCTGTATATATGAAACGATCCTGTATATGCGGTCTGCCTTTTCATGGTAACGGTCATAATTCAATTCGTCTGTTATATAAAAAATAAGGAAGAGGCTGAAAGTAATACCAATAGTAAGTCCTAATACATTCAACAGGCTGTACCATTTGTCTTTTCTGAGATTGCGCAATGCAATAAGCAATACATTTTTTATCATGACTTTTCTTTTATTCTGTTCTTACACTTTTTTATCGGGTTTGCTACTACTGCTTTTATTGCCTGGAAACTTACTATAACGAATGCAATGACCATCGATAATACACCTGCCAATACCCATCATTCAAGTACAAGTGTGTCCCGAAGGGGCTCCTTTGGAACTACGCAACAGCAGCTTCATTCATATTCTACAGTCAAACCAAAATATTTTCTGTTACTGTTTGTCCGTCCAACATGCGAATGATACGATGACTGTATCTTGCATCGTGCTCACTGTGTGTAACCATTACAATGGTTGTTCCCTGTTCATTTAAATTAGTGAGCAGTTCCATTACTTCATTACCATTGGATGAATCAAGATTACCTGTTGGCTCATCCGCAAGAATTAATTTTGGATTGTTTACAACGGCTCGTGCAACTGCAACACGCTGTTGCTGGCCACCGGAAAGCTGCTGAGGATAATGGTTGCGACGATGCATGATCTGCATCTTATCCAGTACAGCCTCTACCTTTATTTTTCTGTCAGCAGCAGGTACATTGGTATAAATTAAAGGGAGTTCTACATTTTCGTAAACAGTCAATTCATCGATCAGATTAAAACTCTGGAATACAAAACCAATATTGTGTTTGCGTGTATCGGCTCTTTGTCTTTCATTGAAATGAGCTATTTCAACACCGTTA
>CAIKTE010000298.1 GCA_903830285.1 uncultured Chitinophagaceae bacterium
CACTCAAATCATTTTTCATGTTATATAACTGAACGACAGGCAACCCATCTTCTTCTTTACCCGGTTTTGGTGAGGTCCAGCCACCCGAACCTGCACACATGATCAGTTTCCAATCACCTTTCCTGATCGCGAAATAACCCGCATGTGAATGATGTATTGTAAATTCTCTTTGATATTTTTTTTGTTTCTCATTGATCAATAAAGGCATTAAACTGTAACTGTCTTCTCCTGCATTATCCGGTAATTTTACATGTACTAGATCCGCGCAGGTAGCCATAAGATCAGCATGACAAACTGTTGATGATTCGCTACTATTATTTTTTATTTTACCCGGCCATTTAACAATGAATGGAACATGATGCCCACCTTCCCAAATATCAGCTTTGATACCTCTGAATGTATAACTAGGAAAATGATCAAACCGATTAACGGTGTTCAATCCGCCATCCATGTCAGTTCCATCATTACCGGGTGAACCGTTATCACTTGTAAAAATGATAATGGTGTTATTTTCTAATCCTGCTTTTTTCACAGCATTCATGACCTCACCAACTGTCCAATCAATTTCCTGAACATAATCACCATAAAATCCGGCTTTACTTTTTCCCTTAAATGCATCAGCTGGTGCAATAGGCGTATGTGGGGCTGTTAAAGCGAGATATAAAAAGAAAGGTTTTGATGAAGTCTTTTTTTCATCAACAAATTGCACTGCTTTTTTTGTGATATCAAGCATTACATTTTCAAGTTTCCATCCTTGCAACATCAAACCGTCATGTCCATACATATATTTTGGCTTTAACAGATTCGGGACACCAACTGTTTGATCATTTTCGATATAACAATAAGGAGGATAATTGGGCACATCATCTCCAAAATAATAGTCAAACCCTTTTGTGATAGGTCCATTTTGCAATCGGGCAGAAAAATTGATATTCTTCTCAATTCTAAATCTATCTTTCTCTGAATCATTTCCTTTAAACAAAGAATCTTTAAAAAGACTTCCGTTTGTTAATGGCCAATCCCATCCTAAATGCCATTTTCCAATTGCTGCTGTTGTATAGCCATTTTGCTGTAATAGCATCCCCACAGTTAGCCTGTTCTTTTCAATTAATGGTGCGTCGTATAAACCCAGTACACCACTTTTTAATTGAGAACGCCAAGCATATCTTCCGGTCAATATAGAATAACGCGAAGGTGAACAAACTGAAGATGATGCATGTGCATCGGTAAAACTCATTCCTTCGTTAGCAAGTTTATTTATATTAGGTGTTGCTATTTTTGAATGTTCATTCAAATAACTGATATCGCCATAGCCTAAATCGTCTGCAAGTATATAAATGATATTCGGCTTCTGCTGTGCATTAGCAAGCATACTGCAGGAACACAGGAAGAAAAGAAAATAATATGTAGATAACCTTCTCATGAAATACTTACTTATTTCAATAACATTAAATGGCTTATTTATTTCCAATACTTTAAAAATATCTCTTTCATCACAGGATATTGATCATCACTATCTCCTGCTTTCTCTTTTTGTTTCAGCAATTCCGGCTTTAATCGTTGTATTATTTTTTGGTATGCTGCATCATTGATGGCGTTATGCAATTCCAAAGGATCTTTCTCAATGTCATAAAACTCCCAGGCAGGTGTTGTTGTTTCTTTTGAAGCTTCTTTCATTCCCAATGGCTGACCATAATAAAAGATCAGTTTATATTTCGCAGTTCTTATCCCAAAATGTGCAGGCCTGTCAGGGCTATGTTCCCAATAACGGTAATACATCGATGCACGCCAGTCTGCAGCTGTATTGCCACTTAGATTTTTTCTGAAGCTTTCTCCCTGAATAAAATCAGGTTTTTTGA
>CAIKTE010000299.1 GCA_903830285.1 uncultured Chitinophagaceae bacterium
GATGCTTTTCTGTTTGATCTGTTTGGAAACAGTTACCAGATCTCTGATGCTGACAGCATTGCCCTGCATGCCCACAATTTTCAGATCAAGTACCGCATCTATATTTGATTTGTCGGCATCACTTAATTGCAGTTTAATGGCTGTTTGATTATATGATGCAGGTTGATATACATTTCCAACATTCATTCCCGATAATGCTGCGTTAACCGTTGCCGTTACTTGGGCAGAAGCAACACCGTAACGCATGGCTTTCTCTTTATCTACTTCAATATGGAACTCAGGTTGATCATCTTCTACCATCCAATCAGCATCTACCACATCAGTTGTTTTACCGAGTAATGCTTTTACTTGCTGCGCAATTTTTATCTGTTCATTATAATCAGGGCCATAGATCTCTGCAACCAAGGTTGATAATACAGGTGGACCGGGCGGCACTTCCACGATCTTAACATTGGCGTTATACTTTTTTGCAATGGCTTGAATGGGGCCGCGCATTTCCTTGGCAATGCCGTGACTTTGAATGCTTCTGTCTTTTTTATCTACTAAGTTCACTTGTATATCGGCCACATTATCACCTCTACGCAGATCATAATGACGAACCAGTCCATTAAAACTAATAGGCGCAGAAGTGCCAATATATGCCTGATAGTTTTGAACCATGGGTTGCATTGAAACATAGCTTGCTATGTCTTTTGCAACAGCCTGTGTTTTTTCTAAAGTAGTTCCTTCTGGCATATCAATTACAACCTGAAACTCATTCTTATTATCAAAAGGAAGCATTTTTACTGCTACTGCTTTTGTATAGAACATGGAAAGTGATCCAAGTAATATCACTACAATACTGATAATAAATGTCCAGCGTTTCCAACGCGATTCTAATAAGGGATTGATAGTGGAACGATATAATTTGTAGATGCCTGTTGTTTCTAAACTATGCGGTTTACTTTCTTCATGCTGTATTCCTTTCTTTTCTTTTTCACGCAGAAATATATAACCTAGATAAGGGGTTAAGGTTAATGCAACGATCAGTGACAGCATCATGGCAATGGAAGCACCAATAGGCATCGGGCTCATGTAAGGCCCCATCATACCTGATACGAATGCCATGGGCAACACAGCCGCTACAACCGTAAAAGTTGCCAGTATGGTTGGGTTGCCCACTTCATTGATCGCATAGATGGCAGCTTGTAATGGCGGCAGTTTCTTCATCTTAAAATGCCTGTGCATATTCTCTGCAATGATGATGGAATCGTCCACTACGATACCCGTAATAAATACCAAGGCAAACAGCGTAATACGATTCAGTGTATAATGCATCATATAATAACTGAACAGTGTTAATGCAAAAGTTACGGGCACTGATAAGAACACCACCAATCCACCACGCCATCCCATCGCCAGCATCACAAATAAGGTTACCACCACAATGGAAATAAATAAGTGGAATAGTAATTCCGATACTTTATCAGAGGCGGTTTCGCCATAATTTCGGCTGACAGTTAATTGCACATCATTCGGTAAGAGTTCTTTTTTAAGATGTTCAACTTTAGCCAGAATTTGTTCGGCCAGTTTCATGGCATCTGCACCCTTCTTTTTACCAACCGATAATGTAACGGCAGGATAATTTGATCTGAATGCATTTGACTTTACCGTATCGGCCTTGCCATATCCAAACAATACATATTGGTTGGGTGTTTCAGGACCATCTTCTACTTTGGCAATTTGTTTTAGGTAAACAGGCTGTTGCTGATTGATACCTACAACCAGGTTGGCAACATCATCGGCTGTGTTTAAAAAATTACCTGTTTCAACTGAGTAAGCAGTGTCTTTTTGAAGCAGGTTACCGCTTTGCATTTGCGAATTACTTCCCTGTATTTGTTTACTGACAGATAAAAAGTCTACATGATTTTCTGCCATCTTATTTTTATCCAGTAATACTTTTACTTCTCTGCTTCTTCCACCCAGGATATTGATATCAGAAACATCGTTTATCTTTTTTATTTCATTGGTCAATTCCTGCCCTATCTGTTTTAATCTGTAATCATCATATTTTTCACTCCACAGTGTTAACCCTAATACCGGCACATCATCAATGGCTCTTGTTTTGATCAATGGAAGCGTAACACCCTGAGGCATTTTATCCATATTCTTCATCAACTCACTATACAATTTCACCAGAGAACGTTCCACATCTTCACCCACATAAAACTGAACGATCAGCATAGCCTGACCTTTCATGGATGTCGAATACACATACTCCACACCTTTTACATTCGAGATCATTTTCTCCAAAGGCGCAGCCACTTTGGTTTCTACGTCTTTTGGTTCGGCACCGGGATAGCCGATGAAAACATCGGCCATCGGTACCTGTATCTGGGGTTCTTCTTCACGCGGTATTAAATAAGTACTGTACGCACCGATCAATAAAAATGCGATCATTAACAGTATCGTTAATTTCGATTGCAAAAATGACTTGGCAATATTTCCTGAAAATCCTTGCTGCATAATCTTGTTTAAATGATGTATAATTTTTTGTTATCAACGTTCTGTTCTCTATTGAAGTATTGTTGCGTTGCACACTTCAATGATTTGTTCTTTATTGAATTTTTTTTCTGAACCACCAAGTTCCAAAGAGCAATGTCATTAAGTTAAAAGTTGTCACTCTGAGGTTCTCGAAGAGTGAAAAAAGTCGTTTCAAAAATTCATGGTTCGAGTGCCTCACCATGACATCACCGTTCTTAACTTAATGACATTGCCTTAAAGCACTAAGGTTCACGAAGACTTTGTTTAAAGAAGTTCAGGTCTTTGTGGTTCAATTTTTTCATTTTATTTTCACCGCCGCCCCATTATATAATTTCCCTTCTGCACTTACAATAAACTGTTCATTCTTTTCCAATCCGCTTAACACTTCCACTTTATCGCCTGCATTTTTTCCCAATCTTACCCAACGCAATAATGCAGTATTGTTGCTGCCAACAGTATATAGACC
>CAIKTE010000300.1 GCA_903830285.1 uncultured Chitinophagaceae bacterium
CAGCTGTGATACATATCACACAGAGTTAAATAATAATAATTTTATTAAGCAATTGGCTTCATCTCGTCATTTGATAAACTATCTTATATTGATCGCTGTTTGAAAAGATGTTGAAACATTAACTATTATGAAACTACATAAAATGTTGATTTTAATATGAAATGTGATAAAAATCACCTGGTTTTGTAACCCAAGTCACAGACGCCTCGTATACAATTAGGAATTTTGCATGTTCAAACGAGTGCTAATATTTAACTGAGTTAAACATTTTGTTTCTTCTATTAAGCAGGCTTTTCTCAAACTTGTCATTTTCTAAATCAACTATATGAAACAAAAATTTCACTTCCTATTATCATCAGTGTTATTGATGCTATTTGTTATACCGGTACTCTCACAAAACGGAACACAATTGATCGGCTATGATGCTGTAACCAGTGGAAGAGCAGGAACTTCGGTGGGAAATTTTGACAACACCTCCTTAATGATGAATAACCCTGCGGGTATTGCTTTTATGAAATCTTCACAAATGGATCTGAGTATGTCGTTTATGACCCCTTCCGTTTATTTTAAAAACGATATTAATAATGCAAAAGGAAAAAATAATTTATTTCCATTAGGATGTATCAGCTATGTAAATCAAAGAGAAAAAAAGATGACTTACGGTGTTGGCATTTTTACACAGGGTGGCATGGGAGCAGATTTTTCGTTGAATCATTATATGTATAAAGACCAAACCGGAAATTATGTTCCACAACCTTATCATTCAAAATTTGCAGTAATGCAGGGAGGTTTAACAGCTGCATATAAATTAAGTTCAAAATTATCTATTGGTGTTACCGGAACGCTTGTGTATAGCCAGATGGAATTTCAAATGCCCTTCAGTATGCCGCCATCAATGCTGAAAGGAGTGATTAATCCTTCAACCGGATTTACATTTGGTAATATGTTTGCTGCTCCTCCTGCATCTGGGGGACTGGGTTATAATGAACTTGTTGCATCCGCAAATATGGATGATTTAACAAGTTTCACATTCAATGGAAGAATTGGATTGGCATATAAACCATCAGAAAAATTATCATTAGGATTAAGTTATAGTTTGCCTATTAACCTGCAATACAAAAACGGAACTGCTCAAATGGATATGACCGCGCAAATGAATAGTGCATTTGGAAAAGTGGTTGCCGGGATCATGCAACAAAATCCCGGCTATACTGCAGTACAGGCGCAAGGTGCTGCGATGGCTCAATTCTCTTCATTGGGAATTGATCTAAGCAAAGGTGCTACAGATACTTATACCGCCAATGCAACACTTGGATTACCTCAATCAGTTACAGCTGGAGTTTCTTTTTCTGCAAGTCATAAACTTCGTTTATCCATGGACCTGCAATGGTTGAATTGGGCTAATTCTTTTAATACCATGAATATTTCTTTAGCGGGCGGAACAAATGCCAATATCAACAGAATGCTAGGTACTGCAGGAACAATTGCGATACCATTCCCTTTAAATTGGAAAAATACAATTGTTATCAAAACAGGTGCTGAATTACAAGTTTCCAAAAAATTACAACTCAGATGCGGTTATGCATACGGCGATCACCCTGTACCTGAAACCACTATATCCCCTTTGTTCCCCG
>CAIKTE010000301.1 GCA_903830285.1 uncultured Chitinophagaceae bacterium
CCTTGCTTTTTTGTTTTCTTTCGCATCGATTCTCCTTTGAGATCGATACGATGGGCACCATGGTACAATCGATCCAGAATAGCATCGGCGTTATGCGAATATTAGCATAAGGCAGATTATCCTCACTTTTTTATTATGCGAAGAAAAACTTATGCATAAACAGTAAACCAGGCATTTACATAGATTTTCAATGTTGATTACTTCGCATAATATTTAAGCTCTCCTATTTGACAAGATTTTTCAGCATGGCAAGGAGATCATTATTTCCTTCCCAAACCGGTATTTCATCAGTTGTGATATTTTTATAAGCATTCTTTACCGCTTCAAAAGTATATTTTGGATTCACTCTGGCATAGATCTCTGTTGTTAACACAGACTTATGGCCTAAAAAGTCTTTGATATGGATCAACTCCACTTTCGATTCTAACAATTCCATAGCCTTCGAGTGGCGCAATCCGTGGCAGCTAAGAGAGTTTGGTATTAATCCACAGTCCTTTTGTTTAGCCATAGTTGCATATTTTCTCAGGATATTGTTCACCCCGTTTCGTGTCATCTTTTGTCCCTGGTAATTCGGGAACAGTGGTTGTTGAGCCTTTTCTCTTTTAAAAAGCTCATGCTGTTCCATATACCGTTTTAATATTTGTACTTCTTTTTCGGGAAGAGGTATTGTCCTGCTCTTGTTTCCTTTTCCATGCAATATTACTCTGTAAGGCTTGCTTTCAAGGAACAATGAGGATGGGGTAAGATCCAATATTTCCTGTACTCTTGCTGCACTTTCATATATGAGAGAAAGTATCGTTATGTCTCGAAGTCCTTTCCCTTTAACCACATTGGGTTGTTGTAGCAAAAGTTTGATACCATCAATTGTAAGATAGCTGATTGGTTTTCTCTCCGACTTTTTCACCGGTATAGATAATATTTGATGGTAGGTATGCAAAGCAGCAGGGTTCATGTATTCAACATATTTGATAAACGAAGCTATTGCAGCCAATCTCTGATTACGTGTAGCATCCTTACATTTTCTATTGCTCTGGAGCCAATTTAGGAACTCGACGACGACCTCTTTGTTTATGTCCTTTATTAATAATCTGTTGATGTTTATCTTCTTGACTTCATGCATAAAATTGACAAGCAAGATAAAAGAGTAGCTGTAGGATTTTATCGTATTTTGGCTGACACCTCTCTCATTTGTTAAATAATTACAAAGGAAGCCGGTAATATATTTGGAAAAATCTGTAGGCTGTTTCATGGCTTCCTATTTTGAACGTTCTCATTACTGTCAGGAAGTACATCGATTAATATCCTATCTGCATCCTTTAATAATTCCGGATACATTTGTGCGGTTAACCTCACATACTGTTCGGTCGATTCAAGTGATTGATGCCCCAGATAAGTTGAGAGATACGGCCATGAACAATACAAGTCCATCCCGTCATCTGAAAGCTTTACAAACGAGTGACAGGCGAAGCTATGTCGGATATCGTGAACCCTTGGTCCATGCCGATTCCCTTCAAACGGGATTCCTGCCCGATCAAGTGTTTTCCGAAACCAATTATAAATTGCACTATGTCTGCAGCAACATCCGTTCAGTGTCACAAAAAAAGGGTTGTCATCTTTGTCTATACCAATAATGGGGAGTTTGTTCCTTTGTTCTAAATATTCCTGACAAACATTTGCAAATGAATCCGTAAATGGCACTATCCTCTCTTTCTGGTTTTTTGTTTCTCTTAGGATAAGAC
>CAIKTE010000302.1 GCA_903830285.1 uncultured Chitinophagaceae bacterium
CAGTTGCAACCGGTATTGAAGAACATAATAATTATGCGGTTGATTTTATTGAAGCCACCAGAGAGATCAAACGATTAATGCCATTAACAAAAGTGAGTGGTGGTGTTTCCAATGTTTCATTTTCTTTTCGCGGTAATGACCATGTTCGCGAAGCCATTCATTCAGTTTTCTTATTCCATGCCATTAAAGCTGGAATGGATATGGGCATAGTTAATGCCGGTCAATTAGTTGTATACGATGAAATTGAACCAACACTTCGTCAATTATGCGAAGATGTTTTGTTGAACAGGAATAATGACAACAACGAAGCGACCGAAAAATTAATTACGCACGCAGAAACCGTAAAAGCAAAGGGAAAAGTAGAAGTAAAAGATGAAGCTTGGCGTAACAACAGTGTAGAAGAACGTTTGAAACATTCACTGGTGAATGGTATCACAGATTATATTGAATCAGATACAGAAGAAGCAAGACAAAAATATCCAAAACCATTGGACGTAATTGAAGGACCATTGATGAATGGAATGAATGTGGTGGGTGATCTTTTTGGTGCAGGAAAAATGTTCTTACCGCAGGTTGTGAAGAGTGCAAGAGTAATGAAAAAAAGTGTGGCCGTTCTAACTCCATTTATTGAACAAGAAAAAGAAGACAGAAAACAAGCGCATTTAAAAGCAGGTACTGTTAATGAAGAAACAGCAGGTGCCGCAAAGATTCTATTAGCAACAGTAAAAGGAGATGTGCATGATATTGGTAAAAATATTGTAGGTGTTGTGTTGGGTTGTAACGGTTATGATATTGTTGATCTGGGCGTAATGGTTCCGGCAGATAAAATTTTAGATGCTGCCATCAAAGAGAATGCAGATATCATTGGATTGAGCGGATTAATTACTCCTTCATTAGATGAAATGGTTCACATAGCTAGAGAAATGAAACGCAGAGGAATGAAACAACCTTTGCTAATTGGCGGTGCTACTACTTCACGCATACATACTGCAGTAAGAATTGCGCCGGAATATGATAATGGCATTGTGCACGTATTGGATGCATCGAGAAGTGTTACTGTTGCAGGTTCTTTGTTGAATAAAGAATTGAAAGAGGATTTTCTGAAGGGTATCAATACAGAATACATCAAACTAAAAGAAATTTTTGATAATAAAAAAACTGTCAAAAATTATTTGCCCTACGAAGATGCAAAGAAAAATAAGGTACAGATTGATTGGAGCAATTACAGTCCTGTTGTACCAACATTCACAGGAACAAAACTGTTTGACAATTTTGAACTGAATGAATTAAGACCATTCATTGATTGGAAACCTTTTTTCATTGCCTGGGAAATGCATGGCAATTTTCCTGAAATATTAACCGACAATATTGTTGGAAAAGAAGCGACCAAATTATACAATGATGCAAATGCATTACTAGATAAGATCATCAAAGAAAAATGGCTGACCGCAAAAGGAAGCATTGGTTTTTGGGAAGCAGCCAGTGATGGCGATGAAGTGAAATTGAAAAATGAAAATGTAACATTGAATTTTCTTCGTCAGCAAATTCAAAAAGGGAAAGGTCAACCAAATATCAGTTTAGCTGATTTTATTAAACCGACCTCTGACTCCCGACTATCGACTCCCGACTTCATAGGCGCCTTCGCAGTTACCATTCACGGCATTGAACCTCATATTAAAGCATTCGAAGCCAGTCATGATGATTATAATAAGATCATGTTGCAGGCATTGGCCGATCGTTTGGCAGAAGCATTTGCGGAAGCATTGCATCAAAAAACAAGGAAAGAATTCTGGGGCTATGTGAAGGATGAAGCATTGACCAATGAAGACCTGATCCATGAAAAATATCAGGGCATTCGTCCGGCTCCGGGTTATCCTGCCTGTCCCGATCATACAGAAAAATATAAATTATTCGAATTGCTGAATGCAACTAAAACCATTGGTATCACGCTCACTGAAAGTCTGGCAATGTATCCTGCATCATCTGTTTGCGGCTGGTATTTTTCTCATCCGCAAAGCCAGTATTTTGGAGTTGGAAAAATTTCAAAAGACCAATTGGAAGATTATGCCAAACGTAAAGAAATGAGTTATGATGAAATGGAAAGATGGTTAAGACAGAATTTGGAATAAAATATGAGCCAATATTTTTCATTTTACTGGAGGATTCTCACCAAAAATATAAAACTCATTATCGGTTACAAGATATCGTTTGTGTTTGTCTTCTTGCATCATATCGTTTAAATAGACAAATTGACCATACGTGCTTTCTTTCGGGAAATGAACATGAAGTACAGATGTGGTGTCATACGTATATTTTAATCGTCTTGCTTCCTGTCTTATAAATTCAAAGCGTTTTTTATCTTCCTCAAAATTCCCCTTTAATTCAACAAGGATTATTTTTTTACGGCTGATCTCTTCCATTACTGCTTCCATACTATACATCTGGTGTCCAAGATCTTTTGGCAGGAAAAGTCGCAAAGCCGTGTTTTCTTTTGTGATCAAAGTTTTTTGCTGATGAGTTGACTTAAATAGGTAGATAGCTGCCGAAAATGCAAGTGCAGTTAGGAATAATATTGAAGCGTAAGATGATTTTGGAACGCAATCATGTCATTTAGATTCAAACAGAAAGCTTTTCCATAAAAGTTTCATGATTTTTTTTGATAGTATTGATAAAGCTGAAGTGTGCGACGCAACCACCGCCCAATTCTTATTCTATTGCCGGTAACACAATTATCTCTTTTCAAATAACCACCACAGTCTTTTTCGGGGTTTAACCTTATAATTTGTGTTTATATAGGTATGTATATGACGCATGGCATGATCATGATCGTCCGTTAATAAAACCAGATCAAGATCTGCTTTCTTGATAGTTCCTTTATTGGCCATGAGGTGCAGATAGTCCATCAATGGCTGATAATATTTAATGCCAAACAATACAATAGGAAATTGTTCAATGCTTTTGGTTTGTACCAAAGTAAGTGTTTCAAAAAATTCGTCCATCGTCCCAAATCCTCCGGGTAAAATAATAAAGGCATACGAGTATTTTACCAATACCACTTTACGTGCAAAAAAATGTTCGAAAGTGATGGTTCTGTTTACATAAAGATTTGGCCTTTGCTCATAAGGCAATTTAATATTGCAGCCAACCGATGTTCCACCGCTTTCAAATGCACCCCTGTTTGCAGCTTCCATTATTCCGGGGCCACCACCGGTCATTGTTGTAAAACCCAATGCAGCAATGCGTTTACCAAATTCTCTGGCAGCAATATAATATTGATTGTATTCATCAAATCTGGCGCTGCCAAAAACTGTAATGCATGGCCCGGCAAAATGCAAGGTTCTGAAAGCTTTCATGAATTCAACAAAAACATGCCATGCAAACACCAATTCATACACACGTGGTGTGGGACCGGCAAGGTAAAACGGGTCTTTTGCGGGGATTATTCTTTCAAAATCCTTTTCCATAAAATTTATTGAACTTGATACAAATTTAAGTGTAGAATAAATGAATATAATTTGAAACTTTACAGATTGGCTTTCCTGCAATACTTTTGTCCCACACTTAATCCTTATAAAGAAATATTTTACAATGAAGAAATGTTATGCCTCAGTGCTGTTATTTTCAAGTTTAATGATACTATTCAGTTTTTCAACTGAAGCACAAACCAAAAAGAAAAAGGAAAAAAAGGGGGAGATCTATTTTTCTTGGGGCTATAATAAAGAATGGTACACCCATAGCAGCATTCGTGTCATGCAGCCATCATTAGGCAATGATTATAAATTCAAAAACATCAGCGGCCACGACCATATTGGCTGGGATCAGGGCATTTTCAGTATTCCGCTTTCCATTCCACAATACAATTACCGCATCGGTTTTTTGATCAACAGGAAAAAAGATCTGTTTTTTGAGATCAATTTCGATCATACCAAATTCATTGTATCCGATCAGAATGCACATGTTGCTGGCAAACTCAATAATCGTCAGGTAGATACCACGATTGCTTTCAATGAAGCCAATGGATTTTTTTATTACCTGAATAATGGTGCTAATTTTTTATTGTTCAATCTGGTGAAACGTTGGCCGTTGTATCAATCACAGAGCCATCATTTTAAATTGGATGCTTTGGGAAAAGCCGGTATTGGTCCTTTAATACCACACGTAGAAAATATGCTCTTTGGTGTAAAGAACGATCCGCATTTTCAGGTGGGTGGGTGGAACATAGGCGCAGAAGCGGCTTTGCGTGCAACATTTTATAAAACCGTTTATCTGGAATTTGCCAACAAATTAGATTATGCCAGCTACAGCGGTCTGGGAATCAATAATGGAACCATGCGTCAGGCTTTCGGCACTTATGAATTAATTCTAAATTTAGGTTTCACTTTTTAAATAAATAACTGTTTTTTTGTTGCAGGCTTTCGTAAAAGTATGATGCATCCTTGTGTCACTCACTTCTACGGTAAATCATTTATCTACTATTCAAACCAACTTTATGCGCATCATTTCTTATAATACGAATGGCATCAGAGCAGCCATCAAAAAAGGCTTATTGGAATGGTTGCAAACCAATCCTGCAGATATTATTTGTATTCAGGAAACCAAGGCTTCTAAAGATGATGTGGACGTAAAAAGCATTGAGGCTTTGGGTTTTAACACTTATTGGTTCTCCGCACAAAAAAAAGGGTATAGCGGTGTTGCAGTATTCACTAAAATAAAACCGGACAATGTTGAATACGGTCATAAAAAAGAGCAAAGCGATTTTGAAGGCAGGGTGCTACGATTGGATTTTGGGAAAATCACTTTGATCAATGCCTATTTTCCATCGGGCACCAGTGGCGATGAAAGGCAGACTTACAAATACTTCTGGCTGAAAGAATTTCATGATTATTTGAAAGATCTCAGAAAAACAAGACCTCAACTCATCATTACAGGCGATTATAATATTGCACATACTGAAATAGATATCCATGATCCCAAAGGCAATAAAAATTCATCTGGCTTTTTACCGGAAGAAAGAGAATGGATGTCGGCATTTTTAGCAGATGGATTCATTGACACTTTCCGTTTCATTAATCCTGAAGCAAAAGGCGCATACAGTTGGTGGAGTCAGCGTTTTCCTACAGTTCGGCTGCAAAACAAGGGCTGGAGGATAGATTATATCAGCATTACAGTCAATTTAAAGGACAAACTGAAGGATGCAAAGATCTTTCCGGATGTAAAACAGAGCGATCATTGCCCTATTTACGCTGAATTAAAATTATAATCATGCTCATTTATAACGTAACCACAAAAGTGGAACCCATCATTCACCATGCCTGGGTAGAATGGATGAAAGACAAACATATTCCCGAAGTAATGAAAAGCGGTTGTTTTTCCAGGTTTCAGTTTGTACAGGTGTTGGAAACTGATGAAAGTGATGGATTTACTTATGCAGTGCAATATTATGCAGCCACCAAAGATGATTATCAACGGTACATTGATGAATTTGCACCTGCATTAAGACAGGATGCAATGAAAACCTGGGGAAATAAATTTGCCGGATTTCGTTCATTAATGCAGGTTGTGCATTAAGTGTGGAAACATTTAAAACTAAATTTTGCTAATCACAAATCTTCACTATATTTCTTTCAAACCCTTACCCGAAGCGGATTCTAGAAGAAGAACCCTGAAATCCTTTGCCAGACTATCTTTTAGAGGAATATGATTTTAATCTAATTATTTTTATTTACTGAATAAATCTTAAAACCCTTTATTCATAAGGCTTTTGGGCTTAGAAAATAATTTGTGAAAAATTAAAAAAAGTTTTGTTTAATGATAAAAGCAGATAAATTTGTTACTCGTTAAATAACTAATCAAACACACAATTATGAACAAAGCCGAATTGATTGCGAAACTCGCCGAAGATGCAGGTGTTACTAAAACACAGGCAAATGCTGCTTTAGATTCTTTTGTAGAAGCAGTTACTAAAACTTTAAAAGGTGGTGGTAAAGTTACCTTAGTTGGTTTTGGTACTTTCTCAGTATCTAAACGTGCTGCTCGCGTTGGCCGTAACCCGCAAACTGGTGCTGCTATTAAAATTAAAGCTAAGAAAGTTGCTCGCTTTAAAGCAGGTAAAGAATTAAGCGGAAAACTCTAATTCTTGCCAAAAAATAAAAAAGTCCTGCCATTTGGCAGGACTTTTTTATTTTTGACGCTCACAACAGTAAAATCAAAAAAATAATATCATGGGTAGAGGCGACAAAAAAACAGCAAAAGGAAAACGTTTTAAAGGCTCATTTGGCAAAAGCAGACCGCATACAAATGCTGCTGCACCAAAGAAACCGGTTGTAAAAGCTTCTTAATCAATCAAGAAGCATAAGATATTTAAACAGTCCTGAATTATTTCGGGACTGTTTTTTATTTGTATAACTGAGGTCGAAATAAACTATTTACAACAGCATTTAGTTATTGTTACAAGTTTTAATAGTAAAGTTGAGGGCTGGTTTTAAAGACTCTTGATTGAATGACTTGAAATTCATAAAAATGGAATTTTTGAATTGAATAAACCCTTCGTTGTCTTTACAGTTTCCCATTCCTACAGATAATTCATGTTTGTTTGTCCATTTACTTTTTTTATTGGGATCCGCCATTGAAAAATACTCTTTTTCTAAATTAGAAGGATACAAAAATTCAATCCCAATTACAATTCCATTTTGATCAAAATACAAACACTTATCAGGAATCGAAATTTTTGACCACCCCCTTTTATTGGCATAAACAATAAGATTAGTATCAGTAAGTTCTTTTAAGGGTTTTTGATTAAAATCATCCCAAGAATACCACCTAATTCGCAAGGGCAATGAATAGTCTATAGGAACAAGTGGGAAAGGATTTACATGAAATTTTATTTCTGTAATAAACCCGGTTTCTTTTGTTTTGTTGTCATATTTCCCAACAAATATAATTCTACCTTTCGGAGCCGCAGAGTAATGATTTCCTAATTTTATTGAATATTCATAATCTATCTTTTTTTCTACATACTCCTTACAATTTTTAATTATCACATCTTGCAAATTGTTACTTGACCTTTGTAGATGAAAAGTTTTCCCTTCAGCAATTTCATTATTAGAAAAGCTAATCGTTTTATAACCAATGAATTCAATTTTTAAACTGTCTTTCTCTTTTAATATTTCAGCTCGTATAAAAAAGTTTCCGGCACTATCACTGAAAGTAATTGCCGGTTGTTTGCCGTAATAAATTGTTGCATAATAAAGTGGTTGCTTTGTTTCAGCATCTTGCACCTTACAATTAATGAATTGAGAAAAACTTGCTATGGGGGAAAGAAAGAAGCATATAGCTAAAATGTTTTTCATATTTAAAAATAAATTATTTTAAATATAAAAAATGGGAACCTGCTAAAATTTAGATTTCCTTAACTTCTCAGGCCGTTTGGGGTCCTTGATTTCACTTCTTCAAATTTTGCATCATAATCTTCACGAATAGTTTTCATCCATCTGTCCCACCATAAGAAATACAAACTGTAATTACCTTTAAAATATTGGTGATGCTGATTATGATTAACCGAAGTATTGATCCATTTTCCCAGCCAGTGCTTATTGAAGTTCTTTGGATATATTTCCCATCCGAGATGGCCGTAAACATTGTATATGATCATAAATAAAAAGAAAATGAAGAGATGAAAAAAGTGTATGGGCATGATTAATACTAAAACAACGAATATGCCTGCTTCTATTACTGCTTCTGTAGGATAAAATGCATATGCTGCCCAAGGGGAAGGATTCACTGATTTATGATGCAGTAGATGAAAAGCCTTAAATAATTTGGGGTGATGTATCAAACGGTGCATCCAGTAAAAATAAGTGTCGTGCAAAATCAACATGATCGGAAAAGCGAACCAGAACCAAAGCATACTATGCTGGTGAATGTCTGAATAGTACTGCGTGTATTGCTTAAATGAAGTGCCCAGTATGAATGCAGGTAACAATGCAAAAATTATCATTGTAAGCAAAGAATAAAATATTTCTCTTTGATAATCTTTGTTTTCGGGAAAGCGTAACTGTATTTTTTTGAAACTGATCTTTTTTTGTAACAACACATACCAGATCAACCAGACTATTCCGGCAAAAATGAAATAGCGTATTGAAATGATTTTTAAAGTTCTGCTGAAATGTTCCCAAAATGAAGTCATCATGATTATTCAGTTTCAATTAAGGTCATGCATTTTCCCCTACTAATAAAACCTGCCATGCCTCACTCACTTTTTCTTTGTCCAATAATTCCTTTGCATAAATGTGTAACTCTTTTTCCATTTCTATGGGATTTACGGAAAAATATTGCACAATATTTTTAAGACGGTCATCGCCAAAAGCAGGATTCACAAGGGGCAAATCCTGAACATTAGCCAATTGTCCCAGATTATTTCCTGTCAAGATACTGCTGCTTCGAATGCTTTCGGGTAAAGCATCCATGCCAATGGCTATTTCGGTACTTGGCTTTGCTACTTTTAATAAATTATTTTCATTGACAACAGCATACCAATCGCCTCCCAACCTTGCCACCTGATGAAATTTCATTGGAGCGATCATTGTTTGTTCCTCATTCAAAATACTTTCATTCACATGCATGAGCAATACTTCTGCAATGATCAATTGTCCTGCACCAGCTTCGTTTCCCAGGCTTTTTATTTCATTCACTCTACATTCCAATTTCACTTTCGCTTCTTTCACCATGGGTGGTTTGATGAGTGTTGAAGGTTCTTTGGTAAATCCAGATTTTATAAATTCATCTATGCCTTTTGGGAATTCACAACTACTTAAACTCATTTGCTGCACCATATCATAATCACAAATACTGATCGCAACTTCAGGCACTTCCTTCACATTTAGTAAAGTATGTTTGAAACTTTTGTCTCTTGCTTTTATTGAAGGTGAGAAGATCACAATAGGCGGATTCGTAGAGAATAGGTTGAAAAAACTGAAGGGACTTAAATTTACATTTCCGTCTTTATCAATTGTGCTTGCAAATGCAATTGGGCGGGGAGCTATGGCATATTGCAACCAAGCCTGCCGTTGCTGAATTTTTGCTGATTGAATATCTATATCCATGTTTTCTATTTTAGGTGCAGATCTAAAAATATAATACTCTGCTTTTTAAGAAAGGTTTTTCTTCTTAGCTAAAATAGAAAAATTACTTTCTTCTTTTACGATTGTATTTTTCAACTTCCCGATGCCTTCTATTTCCATCTCAACTATATCCCCTTCCTGCAACCACTGTGGCTGATGATCGGGATTATTCAGTCTGCCTGTTCCATTCAATTCCAAAAAACATCCGGTACCAACCGTTCCGCTGCCGATCACATCTCCCGGTTGTAAGCTTACACCATAAGCACATCTTTCAATGATCTCAGCAAATGTCCAGTCCATTTCACTCAAATTTCCTTCACTTACTTGCACTCCATTTACCCTTCAATTCATTTTTAAATTCCAGTTCTTGCCAACATGATTTTCTTTTGCTGCCACTTCAAAACTTTCCAACTCCTCCAATGTAACCAAACAAGGTCCTATCACAGTTGAAAAATCTTTCCCTTTTGCCGGCCCCAGATTCATTAACATTTCTTCGCCTTGTAATATCCTGGCACTCATATCGTTCATGATCATTAATCCGCCGATATAGCTATCAGCTTCTTCCGCCATGATATTTCTGCCATGTTTACAGATCACTACTGCAGCTTCCAGTTCAAAATCCAATTTATTTAAGTGATCAGGCATGCATCTAATTTGCCCGGGCCCCTGCACACAATGATGATTGCTAAAATAGAAAATGGGAAATTGATCAAACTCAGGGATCATAGGTTTTTCGTGATTCCTACGAGCGGCAGCCACATGTTGACGAAATGCGTAAGCATCTCTTAAGCTGGTTGGAAAGGGAACGGGTGCTAATAGGTCCACTTCATCCAAGCCAAGACCTTTATCCCGACTTACTTTCCCGCTTTTAATGGCAGCTTCCACCTGTTGGGCCATAGGGAACATATCTTCCCAATAATGCAAAAACATGTTCATACTGTTCGGCAGATCTGGATGCAGGAGATCGCAATCATACAATACATCATCCACTAAAAATGCCAACTGATCATGACCTTCACGCAAATAAGAAACAAGCTTCATACTATTAATTTTCTAGGCCGAAATTATACTAAAAATTGGAGGACAACAGTAAAATGCTGAGTACCTTTAAAGAAGAATCGTTTGATATGAAAAACATGCTTTTTCTACTTGTGATTTTACTCCAGATTTCATTCACTCCTGATGATACTGTTCAGTCATGGGTCCGAATCAATCAATTAGGTTATACAACCAAAGGAATAAAAGTAGCCGTTTGCTGCAGCAAAGAAAATATTTCAATCTCTACTTTCGAATTGATCGATTCTGCAACGCATCAAATTGTCTATTCTAATAATGCAGGTAAGGCATTTGGTGCATATGGCCCGTTCAAACAAACCTATCGTTTGAATTTTTCTGCATATACAAAACCAGGTAAATATTTTATCAAAGCAGGCAATACTATTTCCCCCATACTTACAATTGATGATGCTGTTTATAATGGAACTGCAGATTTTTGTTTACAATACATGCGACAACAAAGAAGTGGTTTTAATCCTTTTTTGAAAGATAGTTGTCACACCCATGATGGTTATATCTTGTATGGCGCATCAGCCGGTGTCAAAGACAGCTCTCATATTGATGCAACGGGCGGTTGGCATGATGCCAGCGATTATTTGCAATACAGTTCAACTTCTGCGAATGCTACCTATCATTTACTGATGGCATACAGAGATTTTCCAAAAGTTTTTGCAGATGAAAAACAAAGCAATGGTCTGGATGGAAAGAATGGCAGGGCTGATATTTTAGATGAAGCAAAATGGGGATTGGATTGGTTATTGAAAATGCACCCGAAAAAAAACCTATTATTCAATCAACTGGGAGATGATCGAGATCACAGAGGCATGCGTATTCCCAAAGAAGATGATTATTATGGAAAAGGGTTTGAACGTCCCGTTTATTTAATTAGCGGTGAACCACAGCAACGCGGCAAGTTTATGAATAATACAACTGGTACAAGTTCAACTGCTGCAAAATTCACGAGCGCATTTGCACTGGGCTATTCCATATTTAATAAATTGGATATTGAATTCGCAGACCTGTTAAGGGCGAAAGCTTTTACCTCTTATAATTTTGCGAATAAGAAACAAGGTGTTTCGCAAACCGTTTCTGTTGTTTCTCCTTATATCTATGCAGAAGATGATTGGGAAGATGATATGGGTTTAGCCGCTACAGAATTATATAAATTAACTAGGGACAAGAAATACAAGGACGCAGCATACACATTTTTAGACAGCGCTTATCATCAAACATGGCTGGGAAGAGATACACTTAAACATTATCAGTATTATCCTTTCATCCATATCGGTGTGAATGAACTGGCAAAAGCTACTGCGAATACCGATGATGCGGCAGAATTGATCTTAAGTTATAAAGACGGTATCATCAGTGTTTGGCAAAAGGCAAAACATAACGCATTCTACCGCGGTATCCCTTTTACCTGGTGCAGCAATAATTTAACCACTGCCTTTGCTACGGAATGTTATTGGTACCGACATTATCAAAAAGATGATAGTTATGCAGAATTCGAGCAAGCCAATATCGATTGGCTTTTCGGCTGTAATCCCTGGGGCATATGCATGGTGTATGGATTACCTGCATGGGGAGATACACCTGTTGATCCGCATTCTGCATTCACTCATTTAAAAAACTATCCCATCAATGGTGGATTGGTTGATGGTCCGGTGTATACTTCTATTTATAATAATTTGATCGGTATTAAACTTACACATGAAGATGCTTACAAAGATTTTCAAAGTGATATGGCCGTGTATCATGATGATTATGGCGATTACAGTACGAACGAACCAACCATGGATGGAACCGCGAATTTGATCTATTTATTAGCTGCTAAAGAAGCTGAAAGTAAAAACCAAATCACTCAACCAGAAACAGTTATTTCGAAACAAAATATTACCTGGAATCATGGCGCGATGATCAGGGGCGACAGTACCAAAAAAGAAATAGCATTGGTTTTTACTGCGGACGAATTTGGAGAAGGTGTTCCCATAATTGCTAAAACATTGAAGCAACAGGATATTTCGGGTTCTTTCTTTTTTACAGGGAGATTTTATAATGATCCAAGAAATAAGGCCAACATAAAATTGCTTGATGAAAATTTTTATTATTTAGGCGCACATTCCAACGATCATTTATTGTATTGTGACTGGAACAAACGCGACAGCACATTGATTAGCAGAGGCAGTTTCGTTCACGATTTTAATTTGAATGAATCAGCCATGGAACAATTGGATGTGTATGATCCTGAAAGAAGATTATTCATTCCACCGTATGAATGGTGGAATGATGATATTGCCAAATGGTGTAACGAGATCGGTGTTTCTTTATTCAATCTTACTCCGGGCTCTGCAACCAATGCGGATTATACTTATCCTGAAATGGGAACTGCGTATAAAAACAGTGAAGAATTATTGGATCATATTAAACAAGTATCAAAAAAACCAAATGGCCTCAATGGCTATATTTTACTGATACATGCAGGAGTGGATCCGAGAAGAACAGATAAATTATATAATCGCTTGAATGAAATGATCGATTTTTTAAAAAAAGACGGATACAGTTTTAAAAGGATTGATGATCTGTTGAATTAAATCACCATTTATCTTCTTCTGCAATATCGTTCTGCTGTTTGAATTGTTTTTTAAAATCTTCCTTTTGGATCTGTCGTTGAATGATCATATCAGCGATCATTGAACCTGCATCCTCCTCTTTATTATCATGTAAAGTTTGCTTGAGTAATTTTTCATCAATATCCAAACGATATAAAATCTGTATCAATGCATGAAAATCTTCTTCGATCAAATAATTAATCGTATTCGCTAAATCTTGCTTACTGAGTTTATCGATATTTTCTAGGTCTAACATTATTCCCTTCGATTCAGGTATAAAGTTCAACTTATTATCTGTCAATGCAATTCCGCTTGTACTATTTGTAAATGAAAATATAAAATGTACAATTTTTAAGACTTTTTGTAAAGTTTATTTGTCTTTTTGAATAATTCATTTTACATTTACGCTGAATTAAAAAGTCATTTATATGAAACAGTTACCCTTATTTCCTCACTCCTGGCAAAAGATTGGTTACATCATTTTACCATTTTTTCTTGCTCTTGGAATAGCTTATTTATTCTTCGACTACAATATTCCATGGTTGCAGTATAAACATAACCAGTCTAGCATTATTGTTTTCACTGAAAACAATTTTACGGATGAGGTTGCAGCAGTAGGTATGATCATTAGCCTATTATTGATCGCTTTTTCGAAAGAAAAGACAGAAGATGAGATGATACAATTCATTCGGCTCGAATCCCTGCATTGGGCTGTGTATGCCAATTATCTGGTGCTAGTACTTTGTATCTTATTTGTTTATGGCGGATGGTTTTTGCAGGTAATGGTCTGGAATATGTTTACCGTACTCATCATTTTTATTGTACGATTCAAATACTTGATGTTCAAAAACACCAAAAGCAATCAATGAAAAACAAAATAAAAATACAGCGGGCTATACACGATCTCACACAAGATGATCTTGCCAAGATAATTGGTGTGAGCAGACAAACAATCAACACTATGGAATCGGGAAAATATGTTCCTTCAACTGTACTTGCTTTAAAATTGGCAAAAGAATTAAAGATCACAGTTGAAGAATTATTTCAGTTGGAGAAACATGATTAATGAATTATTTGATGATATTGAATGCTTATCCTTTGATTTACAGTTACTTGTAAAAGATCTATCTTTTTATTACTAAGATGACTGACAATCTGACGCTTAAGCCATAGATAAGGCTTATATAACCCTTATATAATTCATGGATGTTTTAGAGATCATATATCCAAGTTTTGGTTAGATACAAGAGAATCGATTGAAAAATCAGCATGGGGCAGGAAGGGGAAATCTAGTCTTTGATAAATTCAGTCATTCTGTTGATCAATTAGTATTTTTCCATGATACCCAATCCAAATAAAGCAAAATCATACTTTACCGGATCTTTTGCATCCAATGATCGCAGATAATCAGTGAGTTCCAATGCGGTTTGCCAGTCAATCTGCTTTCTTGACAATAAATTAAACCGATTGGCTACTCTTGCTACATGCACATCTATCGGACAAACCAATTGCGAAGGCTTTATTTTTTGCCAGATCCCAAAATCAACACCAAGATCATCTCTCCTCACCATCCAACGCAAAAACATATTCAATCGTTTGCAGGTAGATTTTTTATAGGGTGTGGCAATATGTTTTTTTGTTCGTTCAGGAACATCGTCCAATGAAAAAAAATAATTGTGAAACCCTGTTAATGCATTTTCAATCGTACCATCATTTTCATTCATGTTTTTTGCAAATGCAGTTTCCAGAGAATCATGCTCAGAATAATGAAACTTCAAAAATTCAATGAAATAAAGCAGATCGCTTGTATTAAATGTTCGGTGTTTGAACTGCATTAATTTTTTCAGGTCTGAATCATCATGAAGCAAGCAAAAATCATAAGGAGCATTATCCATCAGCTGCATCAATTCCTTTGATTTATTAATGATAGTAGTTCGGTTGCCCCATGCAAAAACAGCAGCAAACAATGCGGCGATCTCAATATCCTGCTTTTTGGAGAACAAATGCGGAATACAGACAGGATCATTTTTTATAAACTCCGGCCTATTGTATTCTTCAACTTTTTCATCAAGGAATTTTTTTAGATCCTGATTTTTGGGAGTCATTTGATAAGTTTCTTTTTACAAAATTGAAGAAAGCGATTTAATTTAAAAAAAGTGAAATAACTTCATAGCTCAATTTTCACTTATTTATTGCTATATGAAAAAAATAATTTCATTCGTTTGCTGCATGGCCATTATTTCAGGCAGTTTCGCACAAACAAAAACCACAGAAAAAATCGTTTATAAAGATGCAAAAGCGCCAATAGACCAGCGCGTCAGCGATCTGTTAAAACGCATGACCATTGAAGAGAAAGCAGGGCAATTGAACCAATTGAATGGTGGATTATTTACCGGTCCTGCAGCTAAGGATGCGGGGCAAAAAACCAAAATGCAACAATTGCGTGATGGCAAAGTTGGTTCATTCTTAAATGTATTGGGCGCAAAAGAAACAAAAGCCGTACAAAAAATTGCAGTGGAAGAAAGCCGCTTGGGCATTCCCGTTCTTTTTGGTTTTGATGTGATACATGGTTACAGAACTATTTTCCCTATTCCTTTAGCAGAAGCCTGTAGCTGGGATCTGAAGCAGGCAGAAAAAAATTCTGCCGTTGCTGCAAAAGAAGCATCATCTGCAGGGATCAACTGGACATTCGCGCCCATGTGTGATATCACCAATGACCCTCGTTGGGGCCGCATCATGGAAGGCATAGGTGAAGATCCGTATTACGGTTCATTATTATCTGCTGCAAGGGTTAAAGGCTTGCAGGGAAATTTGAATGATGTTGAACATATAATGGCCTGCGTAAAACACTTTGCCGTTTATGGTGCAGTGGAAGCTGGTCGCGAATACAATCAGGTAGATGTTTCAAGAGTAATGCTCTGGAATAAATATTTACCTCCTTATAAAGCTGCCGTTGATGCCGGTGCAGCAACAGTCATGAACTCTTTCAATGTATTTGAAGGTGTTCCTGCAAGCGGTAATAAATATTTAGTGCATGATATCTTATTGAAGAAATGGGGATTCAAAGGTTTTTTGGTGAGCGACTGGAGTTCCTTCAGTGAACAAATTAATCATGGTTATGCTGCCGACAGAAAAGATGCTGCATTAAAAGCCATTCAGGCAGGAAGTATGATGGATATGGAATCAAAAGTTGTCATTGATTTTCTTCCACAGTTAGTGAAAGAAGGAAAGATCACTGTTGCGCAAGTGGATAAGGCTGTTGCCAGAATATTATATTACAAATTCAAACTTGGGTTATTTGATAATCCTTATAAATTCTCTGATGAAGAAAGAGAAAATAAAACAATGTTTACTGATGCTAACAGAACAGAAGCAAGAAATGCAGCAAAATCATCCATCGTTCTATTAAAAAATACGAATAATGTTTTACCGATTACTTCTCCTACAAAAAGGCTAGCCTTGATCGGTTATTATGCAAAGAGTAAAGAAGATATGTTTGATTTTTGGATCGGAAACGGAACTGCAAATGATGCAGTAACTATTTATGACGGATTGAAAAATAAATTAGGTGAGTCTGCCATCAATTATGCAGCAGGTTATAACGCAGATGGAACAACCAATGATGATCTGATCAATGCAGCAGTTAAATCTGCTTATGATGCCGATGTTATTTTAGTAAATGTGGGTATATCCGGGAAAATGGCAGGAGAAGACAGAGCGCTGGCAAATCCCGTTATACCTGACGGACAAATTCAATTATTAAAAGCATTACAAAAAACAGGAAAACCAGTTGTGGCCTTAGTTACAGCAGGTCGACCATTGATACTGACAAAAATAAATGATCTTGTTTCTTCTATTGCTTATTGCTGGATCTTGGGAACAGAAACCGGCAATGCCATTGCTGATGTTGTTACAGGCGCCTATAATCCTTCTGCAAAAACAGTGGTAAGTTTTCCATATGCTGTTGGGCAAATTCCTGTTTACTATAATCATTTCAACACTAACAGGCCTGATCCAACAGATGATGCCGGCAATTGGTTCTCACGCTATCGTGATATTCCAAATGATCCTTTATATCCATTTGGGTTTGGTTTGAGTTATACAACTTACAAATACAGCGATCTTACATTAAGCAGCAACACTATTGCTAAAACTGATAAACTAAATGTAAAGATCACAGTAAGCAATACAGGAAAAGTAGATGGTGAAGAAGTGGTGCAATTATACATCAGAGATATCACTGCATCGATTATTCGTCCTGTGAAAGAATTAAAAGCATTTCAAAAAATAGCTTTAAAAGCCGGTGAAACCAAAGAGCTTAGTTTCACTTTGACCGGAAAAGATCTTTCATTTTTTGATGCTGATGGAAATGCAAAATTAGAAGCAGGCGCTTTCAAGATCTTTGTGGGTGGAAACTCTAAAGATGTTTTGGAAAAAGATCTGACATTAAAATAATATAATTTCAATCCTGTTAAAACCCTGATAGCATTTTGCTTTCAGGGTTTTTTATTTTTCCGGATTTTGTGTTCCGGCAAATGTCGACATCATGATTCATCGGGATTTGTATTTTATAGCTTTCTGCATTCATGTACTTGTCCTGTTCTTTCCATCATAAAGCTATTGCTTTCGTCATATGTGAATCCTGCAACTATTTCAAAAACTTATGTAACAAACCATCTATTACATGTAATGAACTTTGTAGCAATCTTCTTCAGGTCTGATTGGTATAAAATTTTGCTCTACACTCAAGTCGTTATATGTATAGAACCTTTATATTACTGCTGTTTATTTTGTTCACACTGCTTTCCTCATTAAATGCACAGGATACAATATTGAGCAATTTGCCTAAACAATGGCGCTTACAGGATTGTATCGCTTATGCAAAGGAGAAAAATATCTCACTGGCAACACTGAGATTGAGTATTCGTTCAACAGAAGAAGATCTTTTGCAAGCTAAAGCAGGTGTTTTGCCTAATCTAACAGGATCTGTTTCACAATCACTTGTCAACAGTAATAATACAAATACAACAACCGGGGGAACACAAACACAAGCCCATTTTTCGAGCAGTTACGGAGCTAATTCTTCTATGACACTTTATAATGGGGGCTATTTAAAAAATGATATCAGGTCAAAAGATCTATCAGTCCAATCTGCTAATCTAAACGTTAAAGAAACAGAGAACAGCCTTACACTAAGTATTACGCAAGCTTTTTTCAATATCCTTCTTGCCAAAGAGATCATGGTTTCTTTTGAAGCGGTATTGGCTACTTCACTAGGCCAGTTGCAGCAGGGGCAGCAACGTTTTGATGCAGGCAGCATTGCCAGGAAAGATCTCCTACAGCTGCAATCCCAAGTGGCGGCTGATCAATACAATATCATTAATGCGACCAATAATTTCAAATTGAATACTGTTATTTTAAAACAATTTCTTTTGCTTCCTACTTCATTCGATTTTCAAACAAGTGCGCCCGATAGTATCCCTGTTCGTTATGCAGTAGCATCTTTATCGAATGCACAAAATGAAGCGCAGCAAACAAGGCCAGAAATAAAAAATAAAGAGGTACAGATAAAAATATCAGAGGTAGAATTAGAAAAAACACAATCAAGTGTAAAACCCATCATAAGCCTCAACGGCGGATTGGTAACAGGCTATTCGGATAATGAAGCCGGTGTATATCTGCCGCAGATGAATAATAATTTTTATCAATCACTTTCAGTTACAATGGGTATCCCAATTTACAGCAGGAGAGTTAACAGAACCAGTATCAATAAATCAAGGATCTTTCTGCAGCAATCTAAATTGTCATTGTATGATACAAAGACAATACTTAATCAGGAAGTTGAGCAGACTTATATCAGTTTAATTAACGCGCAGGCTCAATATACTGCAGCGGAGATACAGTTTAAAACAAGTGAAGAAATATACCGAATTACGAATGAACAATTAAAACTTGGTGCCGTGAATGCAGTTGAATTATTACAACAGAAGAATGCTTATGTACAGGCTTTACAGGCTTTTACCCAGGCTAAATACACTGCTGCCTTGTATAACAAGATCTATGAATTCTATATGGGTATTCCTGTTACATTTTAAACTATTCATCATTGCAAAATTTTAGGTTTAATGAAAAAATCAACATGGATCATCATCATAATTGCAGCTGTTATTACAGGTATTGCCATATGGTTCTTTGTGTTCAGAAAATCAGAAGAAGTGATCATATTGGAAACAGAGAAAGTGCAATATGGTACGGTCAGTAATTCAATTACCGCAACAGGAACATTGCAACCCGTTGATACAGTAGCAGTGGGAACACAAATATCCGGAACGATCAAAAATGTTTATGTTGATTTTAATTCGCCTGTAAAAAAGGGTCAATTGCTTGCACAACTCGATAAATCATTAATGGATGCACAGGTACAGCAATATACGGCTATGCTGCAGCAGGCAAAAGCGAATGTGGTTTATCAAAAAAGCAATTACGAACGACAGAATAAATTATTTGCAGTTGGTGCTATCAGTAAAGCCGATCTTGAAACAGCCGTTTATTCGTATAATGCGGGAAAAGATAATGTAAACAGTATCAATGCACAGTTAAATACAGCCAAGAAAAACCTGAGTTTTACAGATATTTATTCACCTATTGATGGCACGGTACTTTCGCGAAACGTGAGTGAGGGGCAAACAGTAGCATCAAGTTTGAGTACACCAACGCTTTTCAGCATTGCAAAAGATCTTACTAAAATGCAGGTGCAAGCTTCCGTTGATGAAGCAGATATCGGCAATGTAAAAAAAGAACAGCGTGTGATCTTTTCTGTAGATGCTTTTCCTGCCGATACTTTTTCCGGAACGGTGAAGGAGATCAGGTTGCGTGCATCTATATCATCCAATGTAGTTACATATATCACGATCATCGATGCGCCGAATGCAGATATGAAACTAAAACCGGGCATGACTGCCAATATTACCATCTATACCATCGAAGTAAAGAATACATTATTGATTCCCGCAGCAGCTTTGAATTTCAGTCCGGATTCTTTATTGATCGAGAAATACCATCTCACTAATATAGAAACCCCCATAAAAAAAACAGGGAGGAGACAAAATAAAACAAAGCAACAAGGAAGTATTGATAGTATCGGCATAAAAATAAATAAAGGAATGGTTTGGATCAAAAAAGATAGCCTGACCATTATCAGCAAAAAGGTAACAACCGGTTTGGATGATAAAACAGTAGTGCAACTCGTGTCGGGTTTACAGGAAGGTGATGAAGTGATAACAGGATACAAAAAAGTTTTGAAAAAAGATGCTGCAGCTGTAACGAAAAGTCCGTTCATGCCAACAAGAGGCGGAAATAACCGAAGGCCAAGTCAAGGTGCACCGCGCTAGAAAAATAAGATCATTATTAAATCCGGAATATACAATTGCATGGCAAATAAGATACTTGATATAAATGAATTGAAACGGGAATTCAAAATGGGCAGTGAAACAGTAAGGGCATTGAAAGGTGTTTCATTCACTGTTGATGCAGGAGAATTTGTAACCATCATGGGAAGCAGTGGGTCAGGAAAAACAACATTATTGAATATTCTGGGATGCTTAGATCAACCTACTGAAGGAAAATATTTATTGGATGGTGCCGATGTAAAAAGTCTTTCGCGAAATGAATTGGCAAAACTGCGTAACAGAAAAATTGGTTTTGTTTTTCAATCTTATAATTTATTGGCTAGAACATCTGCATTGGAAAATGTTGAATTGCCACTTTTATATAATGCTGATGTGCCTGCTAAAGAACGAAAGGAAAAAGCAATCCATGCATTGGAAGCTGTGGGTTTGGCAGAACGAATGAATCATATGCCCAATCAATTATCCGGCGGACAACAGCAACGCGTAGCGATCGCAAGGGCATTGGTAAATGAACCTGTGATGATATTGGCAGATGAAGCAACGGGAAATTTAGACACCAAAACATCTTATGAGATCATGTCCTTATTGCAAGAACTGAACAGCAAGCAAGGCAAAACAATTGTATTTGTAACACATGAACCTGATATCGCAGTTTTCAGCAGTCGCACCGTTACATTAAAAGATGGAAGAGTTATCAAAGATCTCAAAAATGAAAATGTAAAATCTGCGAAAGAAGCATTGGCCGCACTTCCTGTAGAAAAAGATGAACCACCCATAAAAGAAACAGCATGAATGTTTTTAATCTTTCACATCTCGCCGGAAAAGCTTTGCTGCGAAATAAGATCCGCACATCACTTACTATGTTGGGAATCATCATTGGTGTAGGTGCGGTAATAACAATGGTATCCATTGGTGAAGGATCAAAACAAAGTATCCGCAGTCAGTTATCAAGTATGGGTTCAAATATGATCACCATTCGTCCCTTCAGTAATATTACCGTGGGCGGTGGTGCAAGAGTAGGTTCTAGTGGATTAAGAACACTGACTATAAAAGATGCGTTAGCCATACAAAATCAAGCAGAGTTCATTACAGATGTATCACCTGCCGTTTCCACAAATGGACAGGTCATCAATGCAGCATTGAACTGGCCAACTTCTCTGCAGGGTGTTAGTCCATCTTATCTGGATATCCGTGACTGGAAATTGGTTTCAGGAATTCCATTTACAGATGATGATGTTGCCAGTGCCGCTAAAGTTTGTTTATTGGGTCAAACAGTGATCAATAATATTTTCATTAATGGAGAGGACCCGATCGGGAAGACCATTCGGTTCAATAAGATCCCGTTTAAAGTGATCGGTGTATTGGACAAAAAAGGAGAGAATACTTTTGGCCAGGATCAGGATGATATGATACTGGCTCCTTATACAACAGTTCAGAAAAGAATAATGGCCATCACCTGGCTGCAAAATATTTATGCTGCAGCAACTGATGAAAAAAGTTCCGATACTGCTACCAAAGAAGTAAAAGTCATTCTTCGTTCCAATCATAAATTAAAATATACAGAGGATGATGATTTTACGGTACGTACACAGGCGGAACTAATCAGTACAATGAGTTCGACCAGTCAATTATTGACTGTATTATTAACTGCCATTGCAGCGATCTCATTATTAGTTGGCGGTATCGGCATCATGAACATCATGTATGTATCTGTAACAGAACGAACCAAAGAAATTGGTTTGCGAATGGCCATTGGAGCAAGAGGAGTAGATATACTATTACAATTTTTAACAGAAGCAATCCTCATCAGTATTACAGGAGGGGTCTTAGGTGTGATACTGGGAATCAGCGCTGCCAAACTTGTAACGGCCTTTCTAGCCTGGCCAACACTTGTTACACAATCGTCCGTTATCTTATCTTTTGTTGTATGTGCCGTTACCGGAGTTTTCTTTGGCTATTATCCCGCACAAAAAGCATCAAGGCTCGATCCCATCGAAGCATTGCGTTATGAATAAACTATGGTTTATAAACTGACGCATTTTTATGATAAGAATCATCTAATAAAGAACGGCAAAACGAACAAACGTTAGCTTTTACATAATAAATTTGTACCCCCGATTTTAATATCGGATGTTCTCCTAACGAAAATACTTGCATATGAAAAAGAAAAAAAAAGCAGGAATGACCATCCAGCAATTTATGGATCTGGTCAATCGCAAAAATCCAAATGAACCGGAATTTATTCAAGCAGTTCAGGAAGTAGTAGAATCTTTAGATGATTTTATTGACGACAATCCCCGTTATGTTGGTGTACTCGAACGCATGGTAGAACCTGAGCGTACGATCATTTTCAGGGTTCCGTGGATCACCGATAAAGGTGAATTTGTGATCAATCGCGGATTCAGAATTGAAATGAATTCTTCTATCGGACCATATAAAGGCGGCTTAAGATTTCATCCCTCCGTTAATCTAAGTATTCTTAAATTTTTGGCATTTGAACAAGTGCTGAAAAACAGTTTAACCACATTGCCATTAGGTGGTGCTAAGGGTGGATCTGATTTTGATCCTAAAGGAAAATCCGATCTGGAAATAATGAAATTCTGTCAATCCTTTATGAACGAATTACAGCGTCATATTGGGGCATCAACAGATGTACCGGCCGGTGATATTGGTGTTGGTGGCAGAGAGATCGGTTTCTTATTCGGACAATACAAACGTATCCGAAATGAATTCACAGGAGTGCTTACGGGCAAAAGTTTGGAATGGGGCGGAAGCCTTATTCGTCCTGAAGCTACGGGATATGGTTGCAGTTATTTTGCAGAAAATATGTTGGAAACCAGGAATGATTCAATTAAGGGCAAAACAGTTGTTATTTCAGGTTCAGGAAATGTAGCCCAATATGCCTGCGAAAAAGTTACCCAACTCGGCGGCAAAGTTCTTACCCTAAGTGATTCGAACGGATATATTTACGATAAGGATGGAATTGATGCAGATAAATTGGCGTTCATCATGGAACTGAAAAATGTAAAAAGAGGGCGCATCAGTGAATATGCACTAAAGTATAATTGCGAATATGTTGAAGGCAAAAAACCATGGCATATCAAATGCGCAATTGCAATGCCTTGTGCTACACAAAATGAATTAGATTATAACGATGCAGTTACATTGGTTAAAAACGGTTGCATCTGTATATCTGAAGGGGCTAATATGCCAAGTACACCGGCTGCTGTAGAATATTTCTTGGAAGAAAAGATCTTATACGCACCAGGAAAAGCTTCCAATGCTGGAGGAGTTGCTACCTCAGGTTTGGAAATGACGCAAAACAGTATGCGTATGAACTGGACAAGAGAACAGGTAGATACTGAATTAAAACATATCATGAAGAGCATTCATGAAACCTGTATCAAGCATGGAAGAGATAAAGACGGATACATCAATTATGTACGTGGTGCAAATATTGGCGGATTTGTGAAAGTAGCAGAAGCCATGCTGGCACAAGGTTTAGTATAATTCTTCCCCCTAATTATAAATAAAAAGAGGTTGCAAATTGCAGCCTCTTTTTATTTGATCAGTCTAAAATTTATTCTTTTGTGGCCTTTTTTGCTCTCAGTAAAGAATATACAGCGATCAAAACCCAAACAATATTCAAAGCCATTGAAGGAAAGGCATGATGGTAATATGTATTGATCACAAAACATAAACCACCCATCAAATTTGCCCAAATGTAAAATGGCGATGATGCCAATATTTTATGTTGCATGTTTAAAATGTAGGCGGTCAATATTAAACCGGAACCCGTCCACCCAATGATTTCAATTATTAATTCTGTCATATTATCCAATTGCATTTTTTAAATCATTTATGAGATCATCTGCGTCTTCAATCCCAACACTTAGTCGGATCAAAGAATCACTCAATCCGTTTTTAATTCTTTCTTCTCTTGGAATAGAAGCATGCGTCATCGTTGCAGGATGATTGATCAAACTTTCCACACCACCCAAACTTTCGGCCAATGAAAAAAGATGTGTTGAACTTAATACGCGTTTGGTATTTTCTTCAGTTTCATCTTTCAATACAAAACTGATCATACCTCCAAAACCTCGCATTTGTTTTTTTGCTATCGCATACCCCGGATGATCTTCAAAGCCACACCAGTAAACTGTCTTCACTTTTGGGTGTTTGCGCAGGAAATGGGCGATCTTCTCTCCGTTCTCACAATGTCTTTGCATACGAACATGCAATGTTTTAATACCGCGCAATACTAAAAAACAATCTTGTGGACCGGGAACTGCACCGCAACTTTTTTGAATAAAAAATAATTGCTCATGCAATTGAACATCATTCATAATTAAACATCCCTGGATCACATCGCTGTGTCCTCCGAGATATTTTGTAGAAGAATGCATCACTATATCTGCACCGAGATCCAAAGGATTTTGCAAATATGGAGATGCAAAAGTATTATCAACGCAAAGTAAAATTTTATTCGCCTTCGCAATTGCAGATACCGCAGTGATGTCAGTGATGTTTATTAACGGATTGGTGGGCGTTTCGGTCCAGATCAATTTTGTTTTGGCATTGATCACAGATTTGATATTATCTGCATCCTGCATATTCACAAAATGAAAAACGATGCCAAACTTTGAAAATATTTTGGTGAATATCCTGAAAGTACCGCCGTACATATCGCTGGCAGCTATCACTTCATCGCCCGGAGATAATAATTTGATCACCGCATCTGTTGCTGCTACGCCACTGCTAAATGTTAAACAATATTTCCCATTTTCAATGGCTGCCACCGCATTGTCCAATGCAGTTCTTGTTGGATTTCCAGCACGTGAATAATCGTACCCTTTATGAACACCCGGTGCCGATTGCACATAGGTTGATGTTTGAAAGATCGGGGTCATTATTGCGCCTGTTGTTGGGTCAGGTTCCACTCCTGCATGTATGAATTTTGTAGCAAGCTTCATTTTGATCTGTTTAATAGCTGCAAAGATGCAGTTTTAAAATTAATCCCTTTACTATGTGAATAATGATTTCGTACTAAGCTGAAGCTAAGAATTAAGTTTCGTTGTCTTCGATTCTTTCTATGAAAGAATTGATCACTTGTAAAGCAAAACTTTATGCAGCAAGAATTTGCTTTAACAGACCTTTGGTGTAATTTTTCAGTTCAGGGAAAAAACCTTCGTAATAATGTTTCAAATGTACATGCTCCTTTTCAAAAATTTCAAAAACTTGGGCGCTCTCATTTAAATATTTTGCTCTTCGTGCCAAGCCTCCAAAACTTTTTTCCATCCCGAAATTAAATTGATAATTATATAACCAATTATGCTGTTTCATATGCGGAAACATGGCCTGAAACCGATCAGGAAAAACAGCAGCATTTTTTTCTAGAGAAGAATATGTGTTTTGCGTAAATAATAGTAAAGCTTTGTCATCAGCAAATTCGTTTCTGTCATTTGCAAGAAAATGATCGTACACAACATCTAAGAATGCGCCGGCATATAATCCAACGGCTGGTCTGAAACATTGTTTGGCAGCATGTGTGGCTTTATGGGTATCTGTAAATGCATCAATGGCACGATGCAATGCAATTCCTTTTTGGATCCCTGATGAATAATCGAATTTCTTTTTCCCTTTTACAAAATCACTGATCATATTGCCCACAAGAATTTCTTCATGGTTGAAAGAAAGATAAGCATGGGCGAGATAATTCATTTATTAATTTTATTTCTTAATGATATTTTGCTGTAACCAATTGTTCATTACATCCAGTGTTTCAATAGAAAATGTTTCTTCCAGTTCACCGTATTCATTCACCGTACATTTTGTGCAATGTTGAAACAAATGATTCAATCCCGGAAATATTTTTATGGATACATATTTATTACGCGCTTTTTTCAAAGATGCGACTATAGCAGTTGTATTCTGTTCAGCATACACCTGGATATCTTTTTCGCCATTCAAAACTAAAACAGGGCATTTTACCTTGCTCCAGAATTGATCCGGCTCTGTTGCAATAAAATATTTAAACCAGGGCTGGAGTTCAGGCTTTACCTGCTTGTTCACATATAATTCAGGTGCTGCCATTTTTAAGTTCAACTGAGTTAAAATAGTATCATTCGAGCTTGCTTTCCAGTTGGAAAATACTGTTTTGGATTTTTCTAAAATGACTGAATCATTCTCAAGTGCAAAATCATGAATTGTAAGCAGTGTTTGTTTGGTTAGTGAATAAAATGATTTATAAGCATCCCTACTTAAAACAGGTTTTGAAACATCCGTTTGTTGTTTCAGTAAAATATCGGCGCCAGAAACTCCGGTTCCCGCCAAGGAAATGATAAAAGCCAATTGCGGCCATTTTGTATAGATCATGGGGGCAATAAAGCCACCCTCACTATGACCGATTACTCCAATTTTGTTTTTGTCGATCTCTTTTCTTGTCAATAAATACTGAATGCTAGTCATTACATCATTTGCAAAATCTGCACTGGTTGCATGAACTACTTCGCCTTTAGACTTTCCTTTTGTTCTATCATCTACCCGTAAAATAGCCATACCATTTTTAGTTAAATGATCTGCTATTACTGCAAAAGGCCTGTGTTCAAATATTGTTTCGTCTCTATCTTGTAATCCACTACCCGTGATCATTACAGCAACGGCAAATGGCCCGCCCGTTTTCGGATATGTTAATGTGGCCCCAAGATGAACAGTTTTATCTGCATTATCATATTCAACACTATCTACATTATAATTAAATGGCGGCTTTGGTGTTTGTGGTCTGTTTTGTACTGTTTCTTTTAATACATGCTTCAGATCCAAAGGAATACTATTTCCACCCTGAACAATTACAGCTTTTAATGATTCCTTGTTTTCAAAATGTGATTTCAATATCAATCCTGCAAGTTTTGATTCAATGATCAAACTATCATTATTAAAAATAACGTTACTGCAAGGAATTCCCTTTGCATTTTGATCCGGGCTATCCATTGTTGCTTTATAATTTCCCGCCTCTGTTTTATCGATGTGAAAAACTATCCTTAGAGTCATCGAGTTTATATTCAGTTTCCCTTCCCAAATACCAGAAGGGTCATTTTGTGCATAAACGGCAGTACTGACAAGTATTGCTATAAAAATCATGGCTTTTTTCATACTAATTATTTCTGATGTTTTTTATAATATAAATAAGAGTATATAACCGGTACGAGTGACATTATGGATATACAGGAAATGAAAATAATAAAGCCCGGTTTTGCAGCTATAAAAAGAGTGGTGATGGTTATGACTATTCCTCCAATAAACCAGATCTTTCCACCAAGTTGATGTGTAGCTCTCCAAGTATCCGGATCTTCTAAGGTCCATGGCGTGCGTATCCCCACAAAATAATTTGGTTTGATGCTGTGCAGCAGATTTCCCAGATAAGCAAAAAATAGACCCATAAAAGGCAATAACATTTTATCTAATGCAAAACTTCCCGTTACGGATGAATTGATCACAAAAAACTGAATACCTGAAAGAAAAATAATTAAAGCGAAAGATATTTTTTTAAACACTTCGGATGAATAACCTGCGGTTTTCTTTGGATCTATCTTGGGCAAATACTTAATTAAAAAATAAACAGCAATTGATACAGTGCTTAATAATAACAGCATCCAGATCATTTCAGTTTTATTTCCGAATCTGTCAGGTTTTCCATCCAAACCAAAATGCAAGGCCACAGATTGAGGCAAGCCTGCATAAATTTTACTGAAGTAAATAAGGGGTAACAACCAAATAAGAATGGCTGCAACACCTGTTATGTTTGATCTTTTCATTTAATTATTTCTTTTTTGTTTTTGGCGAAAATTGCATCATCCATTTCAGCATTTCATCCATGACTGTTGTATTGATGGAATATAAAATGAATTGTCCTTCTTTTACCGATACTACCAGATTCGCCTGTTTCAACAGATCCAAATGATGCGAAATACTGGGTTTGCTGATATTGAATTGATCGGCGATCTCGCCGGCAGTCATATCTTTTTCCTTCAGCATTTCTAAAATGCTCCTCCTGGTCGTATCATTCAATGCCTTAAAAAGAATGTTCACAAAATTGGGTATTTATATATTTAGACAAATGTCTAAATAATGCTTTTATCAACCAAATTTATTTTTCTGTTGCCATTCATCCTATTCGTTAACAACGCTTTTACACTTTAATCCTCAGTCGCCAACTTTAAAACATTTGACTAAATATTGCTGAAACTCTTTGCTGTCAAGTCTTTTAATAATCCATTAACAACTATTAACATTGGATTTAACACCACTCATACAAATCTTGCGGCATTACCTGTAACCAATCACTATCAATTTCGTTTCCCTTATATGCGCATCTACTTTTGACCTGTCAAATCAAAACAGACAAACAAAAAAAATTCTATAACAAATTAAAAATCGAAAAACCATGAAAAAATTATTTATCACAGCGCTTATTGCTGTTGCCATCGGAACCAGCGCTTTCGCAGACCCAAACAGTTCTGCAGTAAACAAAAAAGTGCTGAACAGTTTTACCAATGACTTCAGAGGCGCAGAGAATGTAAACTGGAAGATCAACGCAAATTTCATAAAAGCATCATTCGTATATGACGAAAAGGAATATGATGCTTTTTATTCGAAAGATGGTGATATTATTGGCTACTCCAGGGCTTTTACTTTTAATAAGCTCCCTAAAAAAGCCTTGGAAACTATTGCCAAAAAATACCCTTATCCTCCTTATAAATTAACAGAATGCATTGAATACACCAATGCGGATGGTGAGAAGAATTATTTTATTTCGTTTGAAAAATCTTCACGGCTTTTAGTGTTGCAGGTATATTTAACCGGAGAAGTAAGTGAATTCCAAAAATTACAGAAATAGAAAATAGGCCTCCCAATACAAAAGCCGGCTTATCCTATAAGCCGGCTTTTGTATTGACGAAATCAATGACAGTAGCGAATTCAGCTTCTATTTTCAAATCAGCAATTAACTGATGCAATCTTTTTTGTAAAGCCATGCCGCATAATTTTTTTGTATAGCCCGGTAATTTATACTGATTGAGATCCACAAATTCCCATGGATGAAAATATAAACACAAATAACCGTCATTCTTCAAAGTTTGAATAGCCAATTGTTTAAAAATTCCATAGGGAAGATTCTTAAACGCTAACCAAAATAAGGGGATACGTAAATGCGGTGTTACAGAAGTAGGCAACCGGAAAACATCCTGATCTTTATAGAGTATTCTCGGCAAATGAAGATTATTATATCGCCCGGGAAGAAAAGTTGGATTAATGGACGAATCGTATGCATATCCTGCTTTCTTTACTTCTTCCATGTCAACTTTTCGCATTCTTGGCATTCGCAGGCCCGAAACTTTTGTCCCTGAAATTTCTTCCAGTTTTAGTCTTGAAGACAGCAAGTCTTCATCCTGAAACGATGAATGATAAAATGCATGTGATGCTATTTCATGTTGTTTTGCCAATGAACGGATCTGTTGCGGGAAATGTATCGCATAATTGGCAGTGGTAAAGAGCGTGCTATTGATCTGGTGCTGTTCTAATATTGAAGCAATAATCTCAGTTCCCTTATTGCCAACCATTAATTGCTCTTCCGCAGAAATATTTTCCCCATATTCCAAAGGGAGATCAAATTCCTCCACATCGAAACTCAATAATATGAATCGGTCTGCTTGTTTCATGGAAAGGATTTAAACAGCTTTCTCTTGGATCAGTTTTCGATCGACAGATAAAAATTGTTTTGAAAAGATCTGCCATGCGATGATGATCCACAATACAAAACAAGGCAATGCTTTTAAGGAATAAGGCCGAATGATATGATCACGAACATAGGGTGTAAAAATATCGGAATAGGAAAAACTCGTTAGTAATAGTGCAAAAATAAATACGGCATTAACCATTTTAGTGTGTTTTTGTAATACATACCAGATACAAACGCCGGGAAATGCAATGATATAAGTGGGAGATTCTGCGCTGGTAGTAAAGATCACAGTTGTGATCAATACAGAACACAGTAAATACAACCTGTATCGCAGGTCAGAAAAATATTGATACCGTAAATATTGCAGTCCAAAGATCAGCATTGCAGGAATAGTGATATAGATATTTTTAAAATAAGGCAGATTAAATATCCTTCTGATCATACCCATCACACAAATATCCTGATAGTCATTATCGTCATTGGGATTTACATTCTTTGCGGCCTTATGGGTAAGTGCATCATACCAGTCCTGATAAGAGTGCAGAACAAAAGATGGAGGTGCCAAGATCATCGGTAAAATAAAAAATACAATGCCCCAAATGATGGTCCATTAAATGAAACTTATATTGTCCTTACTGAAAATGAAGAACGCGAATCCCACAATGCCATAGATCTTAACAAAAGTGGCCAACATGATAAAAAATAATGCCCAGATATTTTTCCCTTCATGAATGAATACAAATCCGAAGATGATACAGGCAACGATCAGGGGATTACTTTGCAGCCAGGAAGCGGCATTCATCATTTCGTGAGCACCTAAAATAATTATCGCATTTTGCCATTTAACTTCGATGGGTAATTTTCTGATCGCTATATATAAAATAGCTGTATTAAACATTCCCCAGCATATGATCCCCAACCAATCGGGCATTAAAGCAAATGGAGCGATCACCATGCTAAAAACAGGGCCGTATAAATTTACATCTACATACTGCTGCGGATATTCGAGATAAAGATTTACATGTTGTAATGTGTGTAAATAAACATGTTTAAAGATGGTGTAGTTATTGGTCTTATCATGCAGAAAATCGAGCAGTACTGCAATGAAGGATAATCCAAACCATAAAACAATAGCTAATGTTTTATCATGCAAAAAAGCACCTGAACTAAACCATTTCTTTGTTTTGTTTTCGCTCATATTAGTTGTACCCGCCAAAGTTTAATGAAGATTAGTTTCTTTAATGATAAAGTGCGGCCTTTGTTTGCTTTGCATGAATAATTTCCCCAGATAAATTCCCAGAATTCCCAATATCATTAATTGTAACCCACCAAAAAAAGCGATAGTAACAATGATGGATGTCCAACCGGAGATAGCATATCCTTTATATAAACTGATCACCACATAAGGAATATATAAAGTTGATAATAACGAGAAGGTCAAGCCCAGATAGATAGCAATGGTCAGTGGTTTTACACTGAAAGATGTGATTCCCTGCAATGCCAATCTGATCAGTGTTTTAGCGCTGTATTTAGACTCTCCGGTAACTCTCGGCTTTGGCATGTAAGGGATGCCTTTTTGCTGAAATCCAACCCATTTTATTAGTCCACGGAAAAAAGGTCTGTCCTCATGCAAATTATTAAATACACTCACCACAGATTTATCCAATAAACGATAATCGGCAATACCATCTTCCAGATCAACATCAGATAAATTATTGATCACTTTATAAAACATCCTTGATGTGAACTGATTGAAATTGCTGGCATGCTGATTCCTGTCCGAACGATAAGTATATACTACATCATTCCCCTCTTCCCATAATTGCAACATGCCCGGGATCATTTCGGGGGGATGCTGCATGTCGGCATCTATGGTTATGATCGCATCGCCTTTACAATACTTAAATCCGGCCAGTAAAGCATTGTCTTTCCCAAAATTTCGGGAAAATGAAATATAGAAAATATTGTTTTGTGTAATAGCGATCTCTTTAATAATGGCCAGACTTTTATCAGCACTTCCATCATTTACAAATACGATCTCATAATTAAAATGGATATTTTCAAAAACTGCTCGAATAGCTTCCGTAATGGCAGGTACATTTCCCTCTTCATTATAAACGGGGATCAATATGCTGATGAGTTTCTTCATTATGGGTTTGCAAATTAAAACTATAATTTCCAACTGATAAAAGCTTAACTGTTTATTTCTCGTAAAACCGACGCAAAAAAATTACTTTTGCGCCACTAAAAGCAAGTTATGAGTAAAGGACCCATTTCTCAGTTTATCGAACACCATTACCGCCATTTCAACGCTGCAGCCCTTATGGACGCAGCAAAAGGCTATGAAACACATCTGCTCGAGGGCGGCAAAATGATGGTCACCCTGGCCGGTGCCATGAGTACCGCCGAATTAGGGATCTCTTTTGCAGAAATGATCCGTCAGGGGAAAGTGGATATTATCAGTTGTACCGGTGCCAATCTGGAAGAAGATGTAATGAATCTGGTTGCACATTCGCATTATAAAAGAGTACCTCATTACCGTGATCTGACCCCGCAGGACGAATGGGATCTCTTAGAACATCATTACAATCGTGTTACAGATACCTGTATTCCCGAGGAAGAAGCTTTCCGTCGATTACAAAAACATTTGGTGAAACAATGGAAAGATGCTGAGGCTAAAGGTGAAAGATTTTTGCCACATGAGTTTTTATACAAAGTTGTGCTGAGCAAAGAACTGGAACAGTATTATGAAATTGATCCGAAAGACAGCTGGATATTGGCTGCTGCCGAAAAAAATATTCCTATCATCGTTCCGGGATGGGAAGACAGTACCACGGGAAATATTTTTGCCAGTTATGTGATCAAGGGCGAATTAAAAGCAAGTACCGTAAAAAGCGGTATTGAATACATGGTGTATTTAACCGAATGGTATCGTGCCAATAGCGGCGGCAAAGGAGTTGGATTCTTTCAGATCGGTGGCGGTATTGCCGGCGATTTCCCGATCTGTGTGGTGCCGATGATGTACCAAGATCTGGAATGGCATGATGTTCCTTTTTGGAGTTATTTCTGCCAGATCAGTGATAGCACTACCTCTTATGGTTCTTATAGCGGAGCTGTTCCAAACGAAAAAATCACCTGGGGTAAATTAGATATCCATACACCAAAATTCATTGTTGAAAGCGATGCAACGATCGTTGCGCCATTAATGTTCGCATGGATATTGGGTTGGTAGAGGCCTCCCTAAGTCCCTCCAAAGGAGGGACTTGTAAAACTTTGAAGACCCTGATTTTTTTCAGGGTCTTTTTTTGTTGTAGCCTGTTGTATTATAAACAAATTGCCTAGCCATTAATGGCGGGGCAATGCACACAAATATCATTTGACTTTAGCCACAAAGAAAAAGATTGAGAAAAATTTATTCTTTTATCCCTCGGTCAATTTACAGAATCTAGTAACTCGAGATGATAATAATAAAACAATCCAAAACAAGGGTATCAGTATTGTCCAAACCGGCTGCCATTTACTGATTGTAAGATAAGGGTTACTAAAATTGTTGCCATTATAAGAAAGAAGGTTAAAAAGCCCAAATAATATATGCATTATAAGAAATGAAATTAGAGTAGTTCGAAACTTAATTCTATTTGCCTTCATGCTCTTTAAAAAAATGAGTGCATAAATAAAATATATTCCAAACATATAACCAAGGGCAGGTAACCACCCAGTAATTGGAACAATTGCCCTATTTATTTTTGGTAAAAAAATAAGTAAGACGCTGAAAATAGTTATTACAGCTGAAAAAAAAGCATAGCACTTTAATTCCAAAGGTGCTGCTAAAAATTTGGAAGAATTGAATATTGAATTGGCATGTTCATCCTTGCTATTCATAAACAGACAATTTGATGCTACCTAAATTTATTCAATTCTCTTTATCCTGACAAGTAATTTATTACAATCTCCTCAAACTAATCGCATAACCACCACCTGCGGCTTCTTTTAATTTTAAGATCGTTTTGCTGTCTACTGTTTTCTTCTCGATCACATACACTTCCGGATTGCTATCATAGTGCCCATCTTCTGTATCACGGTAAATAGTTGCTTCATATTTTTTATTGGCATCCAGAAAACTAAGATCAACCGTTGATGTTCTTGCATTTTCATCTGTTATGCCACCAATAAACCAATTATCTGTTCCTTTTGCTTTACGTGCAATGGTCACATAATCGCCCGGCTCTGCTTCCAGTATTTTTGTATCATCCCAGTCAACAGCTACATCTTCAATAAATTTAAACGCATCTAAATGTGCTTCATAATTTTCGGGCATATCTGCCGCCATTTGTATCGGACTGAAAATAACCACATACAATGCCAATTGTTTGGTGAGTGTTGTATGCACACCTTCTTTTTTATTCGGATCAAATTGTGTCAGATGCATTTTAAATATGCCGGGTGTATAATCCATAGGTCCGCCCATCCATCTTGTAAAAGGCATAATGGTTTCATGTTCGGGTGCATTGCCGTGACTGAATCCATTGAACTCCGTGCCACGTCCGGCTTCGCAAGCCATCCAGTTCGGATAGGTTCTGTACAATCCGGTTGGTCTTACCGGTTCATGTGCATCCAGCATTATTTTATAAGAAGCTGTTTTTTCAGCCACTCTAATATAATGGTTCACCATCCACTGACCATCATGATGTTCACCACGCGGAATGATCTTTCCAACATAGCCTGTTTTTACTGTATTCTGATTATGATTGACCATGAAACGATAAGCAGTGTCCATGTAACGTTCATAATTTGTTGCAGATCCGGATGTTTCATGATGTGCAACAATGCGAACATTTTTTGATTTGGCATATGCAGTCAGTTCATCAATATTAAAATCACTGTACGGTGTTATAAAATCAAAAACATTTTCTTTCCATTGACCATACCAGTCTTCCCAACCTCTGTTCCATCCTTCCACCAGTACACCATCAATTCCATGTTTTGATGCAAAGTCAATATATTTTTTTACGTTGGCAGTTGTTGCGCCATGATGATGAGAAGCACTATCCCATGCAGATTTTCCGTTAAACATCTCCCACCAAACACCTACAAATTTTTGCGGTTTAATGAAGGAAGGATCCTTGATCTTTGAAGGCTCATTCAAATTCAGAATCATTTTTGAGGCAAGAATATCAGTTGCTTTATCACTCACAATAATTGTTCTCCATGGTGTAACTGCCGGAGTAATCAAATAAGCTTTATTGTTATAAGCATCCGGAACTAGTTGAGAAGTTAATGTCAGATTTTTTTTATCGACTAATATCTGCATTCCCGAATAATTGACCAATGCTGCTTCATGAATATTGATATATAAACCATCAATCGTTTTCATCATCAAAGGCGTTTGTACACCATTGGCACTGAACGGTGATGTAACACCAATTGCAGATTCTTCTTTTTCTGCTTTGTACGCGTCAACTTCACTCAGTTTTGTTGTGTTGTACAAAAATTCATTACTGTCGTAATCGCCGGGGATCCAGAATGTTTTATGGTCGCCTGTTAATTTGAATTGTGTGGCTTCTTCTTCAATGATAAAATGTTTTATGCTCTTTTGCTCAGGGAATTCATAACGAAATGCAGCACCGTCATCAAAAACACGAAATACAAGCCTGATGATAATGCCTGAATTATTTTTATCTGCTAAGGTTACTGCGAGTTGTTTGTAGTTATTGCGGATATTTTTCAATTCGCCCCAAACCGGTTGCCATGTTTCATTTACAACAGATGAATCAATAGCTGTGATGTTGAATTGATTTAATACAGTCTGTGGTTTACTTAATTTAAAGCTGAAAGTAGATGGTAGTATCACGGCCTTATCTTTTCGTGAAATACTGTACCAGACAGAACCATCAGCCTCAGATATAAGTTTTAATTGTATGACCTGATTGGGAGAGTTTATGGTGATATTGGAACTTGCATTTGCCTGAAAAATGATCAGCATCAAAAATGCAACAGCAAAAGTTGGCATGAATTTCATATGTACAATTTGAACCGTGAAGTTATTTATAGCTGTTGATTAAACAATAACTGAAAACCTTTGCGGTTGATAAGTTTGTGGCATAAAAAAGAACCATCTGTTAACAGATGGTTCTTTTAAATAAAATTATTCCAAGTTTTATCTCGCAGGCATATTTAACGGTGTATCTCTTTTCAGCATATTATCTCTGTTAGCCATTTCCCATGCAGTGTAGAATACTAACTGCGCACGTTTTGCCATCAGGTCAAAGTTGATCTTATCAACTGTATCTGAAGGTTGATGATAGTCTGCCTTCAGCATTCCATCATAGAAAAATAAAATGGGTACTCCTTTTCGTGCAAAATTATAATGATCACTACGATAATAGATCATGTTTGGGTCTTTGGGGTCATCAAACCTGTAATCCAATACAAGCTTGGTATATTTATTATTGGCGGCTTCATTGATAACAGGTAATTCGCTGCTTAATTTATCATGACCGATCACATATATATAATTTAAAGTATCAGGTGTTTTACGTTCTGTATCTACTCTGCCGTCCATATCAGTATTCAGGTCAACACTTGTTTTATCCAATGGATAGATCGGATGTTCAGAATAATACTGAGAACCCCATAATCCTTTTTCTTCACCGCTTACCGTCATGAATATGATCGTTCTTCTTGGTTTAATTCCTTTTTTAGCTGCTGCACTAAAAGCTTCTGCCATTTGCAATACAGAAGTAGTTCCGGAACCATCATCATCAGCACCATACCAAATAACATCACCTTTTTTACCCAGATGATCGTAATGGCCTGTTAAGAAAACATACTCATCACTTTTATCAGTTCCGGGTAACACACCCAATACATTACTGCTTTGCAGATCGGCAGTTGTTTTGTTTGCATTCACAATAATTTCAGAAACATAGTTTCCTTTTACAGTTTCCTTTAATTGTGCAGATGAGAGTTTAGTTGTTCTTCCCAATAATGAAGATGCCACTTCTTCTGAAATAGTAGCTACTAAAAACGAACCTGTACTAGGCTGTTTATTCAAATACATATTCCCTTTTGTAGCTGTAGCCATTTTTTTAGGGAAGTCCTTTGATATCACAAATACGCCAACTGCTCCTTTTGTTTTTGCGGATATTGCTTTAGCGTTAACTGACCCGGGTCCGCCAAATCCTCTTCTACCCTGTTGTACAGGTGCTGTATAATTATCGGGCAATCCATCTAATACAAGAACGATCTTTCCTTTCACATCAATATTCGCATAATCATTAATGTTTTTTGCAGAATCGATCAAACCATAACCTGCAAAAACTATATTATTAAATGTCCAATCGCCACTAGCTAAACTTTGCAATGAGAAAGTATAATCCTTATCCCATTCAAAAACTTTCCCGTTCACCTGCAATTTTTTGGCTGTAAGTTCATCCTGGAATACAGGATAATATTGCTCATAGCTTTCACCATTGCCGGGTTTTAATCCAAATTTTTTAAATTGCTCTGTAATATAAGCTGCTGCCCGTTTTTGTCCGGGTGACGCAGTTTCTCTTCCTTCCATTTCAGCACTTGCGATCACTGATAATTTTTCTTTCAAAGCTTGCGGCGTGATCAGGTCTGCAAATTTTTCTACCGGTTCCTGCTTTTGCGCAAACGAGACAGTAGCTGCAAAAGATAAGCTTACAAATAAGAGTCGTTTCATGGTGTTTTTTTATTTATTTATGAACAAGCGATTTTATTTACACGGTCAGCATGTCGTCCACCTTCAAATACCGTAGACATGAAATTTTCGATCATTTCCAACGCTAGTGGCAATGCCACAAATCTTGCAGGTATGCAAATGATATTGGCGTCATTATGTTTTCGTACTAATTTGGCAACATCATTTTCCCAACATAATCCCGCGCGGATATGCTGGTGTTTATTAGCAGTAATGGCTACACCATTGGCGCTTCCGCAGAATAAAATTCCGAATGTGGTTTCACCATTTTCAACACTTGAAGCAACGGGATGAGCAAAGTCGGGATAATCAACTGAAGACAAAGAATAGGCGCCAAAATTTTTTACTGTGTAACCCTTTTCTTCCAGCCAGATTTTTACGGCCTCTTTATATTCAAATCCGGCATGATCGCTACCAATGGCAATGGGTTTGTTTTTATCAAATACAAAATTCATCAGCGAGATTTTATCGAAAGTAATGAATGACAATAATTATGACGGATTATTTAGATGAACGGATTAACGCCATTTTTCATCACCAGAAAAACAAAAATATCAACGCAATATTTTCATTTTTACCATTTCAATTCTGGTATCACTCACATTCAGTACATCGAATTGATAATTATCTATTATGATCTTTTCTTTCGGTTTTGGAATTGTTTCATGTTGCTGAATGATATAACCACTCAGTGTTTCAGATTCGGTTTCCGGAAATGCAAAATCGTATTTCTCTTTCAGATAATCGAGTTCCAGTCTTCCGCTTAAAATAAATTCATCTTCCGATAATTGTTTTTCTACAAACTCTTCTACATCATATTCATCTTTTATTTCTCCGAAAATTTCTTCCAAAACATCTTCCATGGTAACAATGCCTGAAGTGCCTCCAAATTCATCCACCACCCAGGCAATACTTTTTCTTTCCTTGGTAAACCGATTGATGAGGTCTGTTGCACTCATACTTTCGGGCACTGCGGAAATTGGCAATAAAATATCTTTGATACTGGCCGGTTTTTTGAAGAGGTCCAATTGATGAATATAACCAACAATGTCATCAATATTTTCATTGAATACGATCAGCTTACTCAGTTTTGTATGAATGAAATGTTTCTTTACTTCTTCAATGGTACTGCTAATTTCAACTGCTTCAATTTCGGTACGCGGCACCAGGCATTGACGGATCTTGACCATCGGCAAACTCAGTGCATTCTCGAATAATTCTTTATTCAGCTCGGGATTATCTTCATCCTGTTCTTTTGTTTGTTGAAAGAAATGTTCCAGATCAACTTTCGAAAAAGCAAGATCTCTGTCTTTTACCGGAAGATTGAATAAATATTTCAATATCCATTGTGCAGTACCTACAAAAAAATTAGCGAAGGGTTGAAACAGTTTATGAAACAAACTTGCCAATGGCGCAAAAGTTGCCAGTAAAGTATCACTCTTCGCCCTGAAGATCGCTTTTGGCAAAAACTCACCAAAAATCAATACCACTAATGTTGAACAAATGGTATCAACGATCAACTTTACGTATGCATTATTAAAATGAAAAGGATTCCAAGCGATCTGGTTTAAAAATTCATCAAACAATAAACCGTAAGTAACTAAGAATAAGTTCAACCCGATCAAACAGGTACCCAGGAATTTAGCCTGTTGTTCCAGAAATCCTGAAAGAATGATACCGCTGTTCTTACCCTGCTTTTTCTTTAATTCAATGCCCAAGCGATTGGCACTGATAAAGGCAATTTCATAGCCTGCAAAGAAGCCAATGAAAATTAATGTTACAATAATTAAAAGGACGATCGACAATTCGCTCATGCTACGAAAGTATAACAAGTACCGCATACTTCAAAAGCCCTGTAAACAAAGCCTGTATTGCACCTGAATTCATTATCGGCATCACTGGAAATTAAAAAGTCAGGCACTTGCATTGTGCCTGACTTTTTACCCTATTTGAAAAATCTTAAAACTCTGCCAGTTTTGGCTTTGTTTCCATGATATCTTCAATGCTTTGCATTACTTCAGAACTAAGCAGTGGTAATACTTCCAGGGCTTTTAAATTGTCTGTTAATTGTTCTTTCTTGGTTGCGCCTAATATAGCAGTTGTCACATTGGGGTTTTTAATGCACCATGCAATGCTGAGTGAGGCAACAGAAACGCCCAGTGCTTTTGCCAGAACAGACAGTTTTTTCACCTTTTCGACTTTGTCATTTAAAACCCATCTGTCGCGTAACCACTCAAAACCTTCCATACCCAAACGGCTTCCTTCCGGAATGCCATCATTATATTTTCCGCTCAATAATCCCGCTGCCAATGGGCTCCAGATAGTTGTGCCAAGGCCAACGTTTTTATAGACTTCCAAAAAATCGTTCTCAACTTTTTCTCTTTCGAATAAATTATATTGAGGTTGTTCAACGGATGGCCCGATCAAATGCTGTTGTTGTGCAGCACGATGTGCTTCCATGATCTCCACTCCGCTCCATTCACTTGTTCCCCAATATAAGATCTTGCCTTGCTGGATCAAAGTATTCATTGTTTGTACCACTTCTTCAATAGGAACATTTTTATCGGGACGGTGACATAAATACAGATCCAGATAGTCTGTTTGCAAACGTTGCAATGCTTCGTTACAGGCTTCTGTCAGATGTTTACGGCTAAGACCTGTTTGATTGGGTTTATTTTCTTTTCCTCTCCAACCAAAAAATGCTTTGGAAGAAATCGTATAAGAAGTTCTGTCCCAGTTCTTGGCTTTTAAAACTCTACCCATCATTTTTTCGCTTTCGCCCAATGCATATACTTCGGCATTATCGAAAAAATTAATGCCGTTATCATAAGCAATGCCCATTAATTCATCGGCAATGCCATCGTTGATCTGTTTATGAAAAGTTACCCAGCTTCCAAAACTTAAAATGCTTAACTGCAGGCCGGTTTTGCCCATTCTTCTATATTCCATAAGGATTGTTTTTTATTGTATGAATAGTATAAAATTGTTTTGCTGAATAAATAATTTAATGATGAAGGGAGCATTTCTTTCAGTGAAAAAAAATGAGACAACAAAGTTAAATAGCATTACAGCAGTTGACAACAATAAAAATCAATAACTGCTGTCGGGAACATTGATGATACTTTCATTTCCCTGATTAAATTCTTTGCCCGGCTTCAATATAGAGAACCATTTAAAATTTTGATCGGCTTGTAACCCCTGCCCGTAAATAATTTGATGAGGTTGTTGTTGACTTAAACGAACAGGTTTTTCTGTAAAAAAAGTTCCAAGATTTCGATCCCACCATAATTCATTGCACCAAAGTGTATCTTTCTTAATGTTGAATATGATCACACTGTCACGTAAAAAAACCCTTCCTTCATTTTCATTGTAGCGGGCATATTTGGCAAATAACTGGCTTTCTACATGATCAGAGCTGTCATAAAAATCCACATGCACGGTTTTTGTAAATTCAACTCTTGGAGTGTCCTGCAAAAAACGCAGCATGAAGGGTGCTTTTAAATTAGCCTTCAATTTGCCACCGGTACTGTAGATCATTTCAATATTCTTCCCTTCCTCAACACCATCTCTTTTTTTGCCGAGGTCCTGTACTTTCTTGATATCATTTTCGCATGATGCTGCCAATCCGCAAAAAACAATTGCAAGAAGAACATATTTTATTGCTTGAAAAGGAATTTTCATTGTGTATTGAATGAGCAAACTTAAGCCATCAAATGAATTCTAAACATTATTTAACTCGCTGATAGCAAATAACCCTTTGAACAATAAATAAGGATCTGCTAACATTTTATTCTTTAAATGTGGTACAAAAAAATCCATATCGCCGCCGGTCATTAGCACACGCAGATGATTGTATTTTTCAGCATACGCATCAATGATGCCATCAATCTCTTTAGCCATTCCCAGAATAACGCCGCTTAATAAATTTGTTTTTGTGTCATAACCGATCAGTGGAAAATTATGCTCTGCCTCGATCATAGGCAATAAAGCTGTTTGCTCGTGCATGGCACGGAAACGCATATTCATTCCTGGTGAAATACTCCCCCCCAGAAATTCATGAAATTTACTGATGTAATTATATGTGATGCAGGTACCCAACCCGATCGCCAGACAATGATGTTGCGGGAAAAGATCAACGGCGGCTGAACAAATAGCCAGCCTATCTGCCCCGATTGTTTCCGGTTTGCCAACCGGTGTGGTAATGGGTATCTTACTTTGATAATTGAGTTTGTGAAATTTTGTTTTTTGGATCAGCAGTTCTTCCAACGCTTTGTCGTGATCAATGACTGATGAAAGAATTGATCTTTCGGGATGATATTGCGCTATATATTTTTCTATAGCGTCCGGATGATCAGTTTCCAACACCGCCACGTCTTTCAATTCTCTTCCTGTAAAAATGGCAAGTTTAAGTCTCGAATTTCCAAAGTCCAAACAGAATGTTGTTTGCATGTACATGATTTGGCATCAAAATTAAACCCTTTCAACTCTTGGAAGTGTTCATTAGCCTAATTTTCTCTTTTAAATTTTCAATAGCGAAAATTTTCTGTTCTTTGCAGGTAATTCTCTGTTATGAAGATATCGGGTTTCACATATGTAAAAAACGGATTCGATTACGGTGTTCCTTTTTTAGAAGCGATACAATCGATATTGCCGATATGTGATGAATTCATTGCCGTTATTGGGGAATCGAATGACGGAACAAGAGAGGCTGTTGAAAAATTACAATCGCCAAAAATAAAGATAGTAGACAGCATCTGGGACATGAATTTAAAAAAGGGAGGAAAAGTATTTGCACAGCAAACCAATATTGGCATTGATCATATTACCGGCAACTGGGCATTTCATATTCAGGCAGATGAAGTGATACATGAAAATGATCTTCCTAAGATCTCAGAAGCAATTCAGGAAAATAATGACAATCAAAAAGTGGAAGGTTTTATTTTGCCCTTCTTACATTTTTGGGGTGGTTACAATTATATCAGAAACACTAGACGCATACACAAACATGAAATAAGGATCTTTAGAACAGGCTTAGGCGTCCGTTCTTACAGAGATTCTCAAGGTTTCAGAAAATTTTCATCTGGGGAAAATTATGAAAATGAACAAGGAGAGAAATTATTTGTAAAAAAGATCAATGCCCCCATCTTTCATTATAACGGTATTCGGCCTCCTGCCATGTTCAGAAAAAAAGCAGAAGAAATGGGTTCTTTCTACAAAAACGAAAATGAGGTAAGAGAAGAGTTAAATGCAAGGAATTATGATTGGGATAATGTTGACAGAGTGGAATTATTTACCCGATCTCACCCTGCATTGATGCAACCAAAAGTTAATGCGCAGGATTGGGAATATGTCTACAATCCCTCAAAAGCGGTTTGGAAAACAAAAGATAAAATACTGCAGCCCATCGAAGATGTTCTGGGATTTAAATTCGGAGAATACAAAAATTATAAACTGATCAAATGAGTTTATCAGTCGTAATCATCACACACAATGAAGAAAAGAACATCGAACGATGTTTGAAAAGTATATTGGATATTGCCGATGAGATCATTGTTGTTGATTCATTATCTACGGATGCAACAGAACAGGTTTGCAGCAAATACCAGGTTCGCTTCATTTCACAAGCCTTTCTTGGATATATTGAACAGAAGAATTTTGCTTTACAACAATCATCAAATAATTATGTGCTGAGTTTGGACGCAGATGAAGAACTGAGCGATGAATTATGCGAAAGCATTAAATCGGCAAAACAATCCGGATTTCCATTCGATGCTTATTCGATGAACCGTTGCAGCAGTTTTTGCGGCAAATGGATCAAACACGGCAGCTGGTATCCCGATAAAAAAACAAGGATGCTCAACATAAAAAAAGGAAAATGGGGTGGGGTTAATCCACATGATAAAATTGAAATGCAGACTGGCAGCAGGATTCATCATTTGAAAGGAGACCTTTTTCATTATAGTTATTATTCGCTCGAAGAAGTGATCACACAAAATAATAAGTTCACAACCATTCAGGCAAAAGCCATGCATGAAAGCGGCAAACGCGCTACTTATTTAAACCTCATCATCAATCCATTGACAGCTTTCGTGAACGGCTTTATTTTTAAACGCGGATTCCTGGATGGTGTAGACGGATTTTTCATAGCATCTTCTGTTGCCTACCAAACCATGGTCAAATATGCGAAACTGCTGCATTTAAGAAGAAAGCAATGATTTATTTTGAGGCAGCCATTTGTATTTTATGCATCAATTTAAGCTACAAATTATTTCTTAGTGACTCTTTGTGTCTTCGTGACTTTGTGGTCCAACTTGTTTTTTTAAATAATATCCCAAACAGATCACCATAGAAAATATAGCAACACCATATTGTCCTTCCAACGAATCATCTGTAATTAATGGAATCAATAAACTGATCATTAAACAAAAAGAAAAGATATTTTTCAGCGAAAAGAATGGCAGTAAATAAATAATTCCAGCCGAAAATAATAAAACGCCCAATACTCCGCTGGCAGCAGCATAAATTAACCATTCATTCGTTGGAATAAACCTTTCATAATCCTGTGTTGTTGGATGAAACTGCTCGTGCCAATGATTTATTTCATTTTTCAGATCTCCAAAACCGACTCCGGAAAATGGATGCTGTTGTGTAATGGCAGCACCGGCTTTTATAGATAACACCCTTGCCCCGTCAGAGGATCCGGTTTCAATTTTTCCCCTACTGTAATTACTGAAATCGTACAAAACATATTGCACACGATTATGCAATGTTGGAAAAATTTGATAACCAGTGAACATAATTGCTATTATTGCAGCAAATAATATCAAACTTATTTTTCTTGTTTCTTTTTTAAACAGAAAATAAAATATCATAACTACAACACTTGCGTATAAACAAAGCAAGCCTGTTTTTGATGCCAATAAATGCAGGTAAACTATCAATACAATGCTCACCGCTACTCCAACGATCTTTTCAATTTTTGTTGACCGGATAAACAATTGCCAATTCAATAACAAAACAGATAATGTAACCAGCCAGCTGAAACGAATATGGTCATCGTCTAAGACAGTTGGCATTACTTTGGCAACAAGATAAGATTTTATGATGGCCTCTTTATCATGTAGAAAAGTAATCACACTCCACAAGCAGCCGATCAACACAACGCCATTCAGTAAGTAAATGATCTGTTTGATCTGTTTTTGATTTAGATCGGCAGATAATATTCCAACACCAATTGTAATTATTGGAATTTTATTGATAAAACTTTGCCACCAGATATTTTTATCATCACTCCATAATCCTGATATCAAAACAGGAAGAATGATACATAAAGCAGCGATCAATAATTTTTTAATGACCATTCTATGGTTATGTTCCCCAATAAATAAAAATAAGATCGCAACAGAAATCATTGAAAGCGCTGCTCTTCCGGCCAAAAAGCTCAGAACAAATAATATCAGTGCTAAAAATGATATTTGCTGTTTGAGATTATTTTTCAACAATGCTTTCATTAAGCAACTAAATTCGTGTATACAATCTACATTAGCAATTCATGTGGCATCAATTATTAAAAGAAATTCAGCAGGGTAACAGTAAAGCCTTGGCCAGAACGATCTCTCTGGTAGAAAATGAATTCGAAAATTATTTTGACCTCTTACAACTATTGCCCGTTTCTTCCGCTAAGATCATTGGTATCACAGGTCCTCCGGGAGCGGGAAAAAGCACATTAACAGATGCACTGATCGGCGAAATGATAGCTCAGCATACAAAAGTGGGTATATTATGTGTTGATCCATCCTCCCCATTTAATTTGGGCGCATTATTGGGCGACAGGATCAGGATGAGTGAATGGTATAATCATCCCGATGTATTTATCCGTTCACTGGCAACAAGGGGAAGCTTGGGTGGATTGCATCCAAAAATTCTAGAGATCGCCGATGTGATGAAGGCGGCCAATTTTGATTTTATTATCATCGAAACAGTGGGTGTTGGACAAAGCGAAGTGGAGATAGCGGGCCTTGCTGATGCAACGGTTGTTGTTGTTGTACCTGAAGCAGGCGATGAGGTACAAACGATGAAGGCCGGGCTGATGGAGATCGCTGATATTTTCGTAGTGAATAAAGCTGATCGCCCCGACGCTGATTCATTTGTAAAAAACCTTCGCACCATATTAACCCCTGCACATAAAACAGGTATACCGGTAATTAAAACGATCGCATCGCAAAAAGAAGGTGTGAAAGAATTATTTGAAAAAATAAATGATCAACTACAAATTACTGCAACAACCGACAGGAAATATTTCCTGATGGCTGAAAGAGCTTATCAGTTGATCGAGCAGTATAGAATGAAAGACATCAGCAAAGAGTATCTGAGAAAAGAGATCGAATCGAAACAATATCCTAACTTGTACCAATTCATTCAGCAATATTTTAACTAACGATATGCAACCTAAAATCTTTAAAAGAGCACCTACAGCAGTAAGAGTTGAAAAAGGGAAAACCTATGCATGGTGCACCTGCGGTCATAGTGAAACGAATCCCATTTGTGATGGCAGCCATAAAAAAATAGAAGGCCTGCCCTTTAAAAGTCTAAAATTTACGCCTGAAGAAGATGGTGAAGTTTGGTTGTGCAATTGCAAGCAAAGCAAGAATCCTCCATTTTGCGATGGCAGCCATAAAAGCTTAAGTTCGATCTGAGTTTTAGATGATTTTTACTGAGGATCCTGTTCGGAGATGATCTGTTTTTCTCTTTTCCACCAGCGATAACCGATGAACCCGATGATGGCAAAAGGCATGACCATTAAATAAACGATAGCGCCGTTCAATGCTTTGGCAGGTCCTTCGCCCATCTGCTCTGCTGTTTTGGTACAGATAGAACATTGCGCCAATGCAGTTTGAAGGATTGAAATTAAAAAGAATACTATTAAACCCGTTTTCTTCATTGCCTCATTTATTTCGTTGCAAATATAGGAGCTGTCTGTAATTTTTTCTATCTTTCTTCCTCAACCATTCACCATGTACCAACGCAGAAAATTTTTACAACAGGCAGGTTTATTGGCAGGGGCATTCTCTGCCAGCAGTTTATTCAACCAATTGCATGCTGCAGAAATGGAACATGCAGAAAAACGCATTAAGAATTTATCTCCCGAAGATGTTGCCGCAGATGAGGATTACTGGACTGTGATACAACAGGCATTTACAGTGAATCCGAATATCATCAATTTGAATAATGGTGGTGTAAGCCCTTCGCCACGAGTAGTTCAGGAAGCAGTGGAACGCTATAATAAATTGTCGAATGAAGGACCTTCCTATTATATGTGGCGGATCTTGGATCAGGGTAGAGAGCCACTGCGACAAAAATTAGCAGAACTCGCAGGATGCAATCCGGAAGAAGTTGCCATCAACAGAAATGCAACTGAATCTTTGAACACGGTAATATTCGGATTGGAATTAAAAGCAGGGGATGAGGTGATCGGCACCAAGCAGGATTATCCAAACATGATCAATGCCTGGCGTCAACGTGAACAAAGAGAAGGTATTAAATACATTCAAATCAGTTTTAATTTCCCGATAGAGAATGATGAAGAAATTGTAACTGCGTATGAAAATGCCATCACATCAAAAACAAAGATCATTCATGTAACGCATATCATTAATTGGGTAGGACAGGTCATGCCGGTAAAAAAGATAGCACAGATGGCTCATAAGCATGGCATTGAAGTGATCTGCGATTCGGCACATTCATTTGCATTATTGGATTATAAGATCCCTGATCTGGAATGTGATTACTGGGGAACATCACTGCATAAATTTTTAAGTGCTCCTATCGGAAGTGGAATGCTCTGGATCAAAAAAGAAAAGATCGAAAAGATATGGCCCTTGGTATGTAATGATAAGCCCAGAAGTGCCGATATCAGAAAATTTGAAACCCTTGGCACACGCAGTTTCCCGATCGAACAGGGAATAGGAGAAGCAGTTAACTTTCAAAATGCTATCGGCAATAAAAGAAAAGAAGAGCGGATCCGTTATTTAAAAAATTATTGGGCAGAAAGAGTAAGTGTTATTCCCAAAGTGAAAATAAACACATCATTAAAACCACAATATTCCTGCTCTATTTGCGGCGTTAGCATTGACGGTATGACCCCAGGAGAATTAGATGCTGCTTTATTCAATAACTATAAAATTCACACGGTAGGGATCGTTTGGGAGAATATCAGTTGTGTGCGTATCACGCCTCATGTATACACCAGAATTGAAGATCTGAATAAATTAGTGAGAGCGATTGATGAGATCGCCAAGAAAAAATAATTTACAAATCTCCCAATTGCGGGCGCAGTAAAATTTCTTCCACGCAAGCTTGCTGCGATAATTGTGATGTGGCAAAGATCATTTTAGCAATATCATCTGCTTCCATGATCCTATTTGGATCTACGCCACTCCCGCTCCAGCTATCCGTATAAGCAGCGCCGGGTAAAACGGCCGTTACTTTAATATTGAAAGATTTTAGTTCTTCTCGCAGATTTTTACTGAAGCCCAGCATTGCAAACTTGCTGATGCTGTAACTTCCTCCATTTGCATACGCATCGATCGAAGCAATAGAACAAATATTAAAAATATGCCCGTTCTTATTTTTGATCATTGCAGGTAATAACGCTCTTGTCAAATGATACGCACCATACAGATTTGTTTCGATCATTTGTTCCAGCAATCCATCTTCTTCTGAATGTACAGAGCCGGGTAAAAACTGTCCGGCATTATTTACCAATATATCCATAGTACCAAAACTTAAACACCAGTCAGCAAACCCAAGTACCGCTTCCTTATTACGCATATCAACAGGTTTTATATGAACAGTTGATCGTGGATATTTTTTGCGTAATTCATCAGCAGCCGCATTTAATTGTGATTCATTTCTGGCACACAAAAACAAAACATTTCCTGCTGCAGCAAACTGTTCAGCAATCGCTTTACCAAATCCTTTTGAGGCGCCTGTTATTATTATGTTCATGGTTAATTTGTATTTAGCTGTTAGATTTGATGCTGCAAATATCGTACATCGATGTTGTTAATTTAAAGAATGTGCATTAGATGAAACGTGATGTCACCTTGAGGCTCTCGAAAGGTGAATTTACTTTCATTAATCATGCTTCGAGTTCCTCAGCATGACAGTCCTTTCATCAACAACATTAAAACATTTAAAATATACATGGCTTATAAACATCTCTTTTTCGACCTCGATCACACATTGTGGGATTTTGAAATAAATACTAGGGAAACACTGCAGGATCTTTATAAGATCAATGCTTTGAATGAAAAAGGTGTGGACAATTTTGAAAAATTCTTTTCCAGTTACAGCTATCATAATCATTGCTTGTGGGACAAATACACTAAAGGTTTGATCAAACAGGATGAATTAAGATGGAAAAGAATGTGGTTGGCTTTATTGGATTTTAAAATTGCAGATGAGGTTTTATCAAAGGATCTGTCGGTTCAATATCTGGATATTCTGCCTACCAAAAAAAATCTCTTCCCCTACACTTTTGAGATTTTGGACTATCTGAAGAATAAAGGTTACATCATGCACCTGATCACCAATGGATTTGAAACGGTGCAGCATAATAAATTACGCCATAGCAAGCTGACTGATTATTTTGTGGAAGTGATCACCTCAGAAGCAAGCAACAGTTTAAAACCCAATAAAGAGATCTTTGAATTTGCTTTAGAAAAAGCAGGTGCAAGCATTGAGGAAAGCATTATGATCGGAGATAATTTAGATGCCGATATACAGGGAGGCATCAATGCAGGACTGGATACCATTTTTGTAAATCATCTGCAAGCCGAACCACATATACATGCCACATATGTCATTCATCACCTGAAAGAACTGGAAAATATATTATAAATAAAAAAGCCTCATCGTTGATGAGGCTTTTTTTATGCGAATGCCGATTAAGCTTTCTTTACATCTTTTGTTTTACTGTCTTTCATATCTTTTTTGTCGCACTTGTCTTTTTTGCATTCTTTGCCTTTGCAGCATTCTTTACCGCAGGTCTTTGTTTCTTTTTTGGCATCCTGCGCAAAAGCAATACCTGTTACCAGAAAAGCGGCAGTTGCAAGCATTAATAATTTTTTCATAGTCTCTGTTTTAAGTAGTTTTTATTTTTATAAATGTACCCAATTTAAAAGAAAAGAAACATTATAAACAAATTTTAACCCAATTTTTGATAAATGGCAATACCTAAGCCCAGCTTGCTAAAACAGTCACCCCTCCTTTTACCGCCTGATTCAAACTAACAATGACCTTTGTTCCAACAGGTAATAAAACATCAACCCTGCTTCCGAATTTGATGAAGCCGTATTCGTGACACTGTTTAACGTGTTCACCTACACTCGTATAATTACAGATACGTTTTGCCAATGCTCCGGCAATTTGTTTGTATAAAATTGTTCCGTGGTTATTTTTTACAGCAACACTCCATCTTTCATTTTCAGTAGATGATTTGGGATGCCAAGCCACCAAATATTTTCCTTTGTGATATTTGTTGTATACCACTTCACCGCTTACAGGGTTTCTGTTCACATGCACATTAGCCGGGCTCATAAAAATGCTTACCTGAATGCGCTTGTCATTAAAATATTCTTCATCAATTCTTTCTTCGATCACCACCACTTTACCATCGGCCGGACAAATGATCTCATTGTCATTGATGGTCAATTTTCTTTCCGGTATCCTGAAAAATGAGATCAGGAACAATAAAATGAATAAAGTAGCCACAAAAACCGAAAAAGAAAGCCAGTATAATTCTGAACTGATAAATGTAAACGAAAACACATTCAGCACACCAAAGATCAATGCTGCAATACCAATAGTGCGAAAGCCTTCCCTGTGAATAGTCATCTCTTATAATTGAGCGACAAATATAAAAGAAAGAGATGAGATAGAACACGGATAACACTGATGAGACGGATTTTCACTGGTTCAAGTTCTGTAATTAAAAATATTCAATTTAGAAGTTCATATAATACTGACGATTCGACCCTTTTGAATATTATCTGAGTTTATCTGTTTTATCCTTGTCATCAGTGTGCCATCCTTCGCTTAAATCTTTAAATAAAGAATTTCAAAAACAACCATACAACAGGTGTAGCGATCAATAAAGAATCGAAACGATCTAAAAATCCCCCATGGCCCGGCATGATCTGTCCGCTATCTTTTACATTGGCCATGCGCTTTAATTTACTTTCGAGCAGATCTCCAAGTGTACCAAATACAGAAGATATAAAGGCTATTAGCAGAAAAATTGATTCCTCATTTTTAGCCTTCATCAGATATGCTACTAATCCAATTACGGCAACTGATAAAATAATACCCCCGATCGTTCCTTCCCAGGTTTTTTTTGGAGATATCTTGGATAGCGGTGTTTTACCAATGAAAGAACCGACAATGTATGCCATTGTATCGTTGATCCATATTGAAATAATAATAGCTAAGGGAAAGATCATTCCAAAATCCAACAAATCTGGTCCTTTAAATCCTATTCCGATATTTCTTATGTCGATCATCAATCCCCAGCTCAAAGAAATATAGATCAACCCCAATAATGAGTAGCCAATCAATTTTAGATTCAATTGTTTTTTAAAAACAATTTCTTTCCCCAATAATAATATGGCAATGATCAACATCATCAACCAACCGATACCCTGCAATTCAACAGATCCTATTTTGTATGCATGATTCGTCATCCAGAATAGGAACATCCATCCCAACAACATCACTGCATATTTATGGAATGCCGATATGTTTTTATAATCAGGATCGATCAACCCAACTAATTTTTGGTATTCGATCCAGCAGCCGAAATGAATTACTGAGAATAAAACAAGAAAGCTCCATTGATTGATCAATAATCCCGCAAGCATCACTGCAGCAAAGATGATCGCAGTGAGTGTTCGAGTTTTAAATGTTTGAAAGTTAAATGCCATCAGGGCTAAGATTTTAAAACACGAATTACGCTATAATTTTTAATAATTGAATTTCTTAATTCAGCAATGCTTTTTGCAGCAGGCCATTTGCCAATTCTTTGAAATGGGCCGGAACATAAATTTCAATATCGCCGAAATTGAGATAGCTGCTGTCTAATTTATTCAGCACCTGCACAGGGATCTCATTCTCTTCCAGCATGCCTTGTATGATACTTGCTTCGGTGTAATCACGCGTTTTAAATAATAGGTGCCACTGTTTCATTTTCGAAAGGGTTATCGCTTGCTGTATGTGTGTTATCAATTGTATCAGCACCAATTCTAGTGCTTTCTTTTTTAAATGCCCGCAACAATGGAATTAAAGCAGATATTCCCGCTATCACCAATAGAATAGTTGGTAAAATAGAAAGCGTTCCGGAGAAAAAAGGCATATTATCATCCAATGCTTCTTTTGGTATTTTCCCGTTTTTGCTCATCGCATACAATTGTGTAACAGCAATACCATTATTTAAAAAGTGCGCAAAGATATTCAGCCAGATATTTTTACTGTAATAAAATAGCAGTCCCAAAATAACGCCTAGTGCAGCTCTTGGTAAAAACCCATAATAGCTTACATGCACAGCACTGAATAAAATGCTGGTTATAATTATTCCTACCCATACATTACCAAACCATTTAATGAACAACTGTTGAAACCCTCCCCTAAATAAAACTTCTTCAAAAATGGCAGGAGCCAATGCAATGACAGTTAGCGTAAAAAGATAATCCCAGATCGTTTTCATGTTTGCCATTGCCATGATCTGATCGGAATATTCATCTTCCCATTTATGAAATTTCAGCGCCCATTTTTTGGAAATAGGGATCATTTCGTTGAGTTCTCCTAATGCACCGCTTAAAAACAGTCCTACCAACACAATGATCACCACAAATAAGATTTGTTTCTTACTCACCAGTGACCGAAACCCTAAATGCTGTAAAGGGTTTCTGTTTACAACTAATGCATAAAAAAAGGCTGGCAGAAAAAACATACCGAATGAAGCTACCAGTTGCATCAGTTTTGCCGCATTACCAAAAGCCGGATTCAGCAGATCTTTTTCAATGTTTGTAGGAAAAGATCCCGTCATCATCATCCATACGAGAACCGATAACAAACCACCGGCAATAAGACCGCCTCCGATCATTCCAATCAAAATTCCAAACTGGCCAAAATAACTGATGGCAGGTTTATTATTTTTTACTGCAACTGCGGGCATTACATCACCATCAACGTATTGTTTAATTATTTCTTCCGGAGATTCCTCTAAATGCATAAAAAAGTTTACTTAAAGAATAGAATGTAAATTTGCAACTCTTTCCTGATTGGAAAGATAATGGATTTGATGAATGGTAAAAATAGGCAACATAGAACTTCCCGATTTCCCTTTATTACTCGCACCCATGGAAGATGTGAGCGATCCTCCGTTTCGTGCCGTGTGCAAAGAAAATGGCGCCGATCTGATGTTCACTGAATTTATTTCGAGTGAGGGTTTGATCCGTGATGCCATCAAGAGCCGTCAAAAATTAGACATCTTCGACTATGAACGTCCGGTTGGTATTCAGATCTTTGGCGGTGATGAAGAAGCCATGGCAATGAGTGCAAAAATAGTTTCAGTGGTAGAGCCTGATCTCGTTGATATCAATTTTGGTTGCCCTGTAAAGAAAGTAGTGACGAAAGGTGCCGGTGCCGGTGTGTTGAAAGATATTAATATGATGGTGAAATTGACAGAAGCTGTTGTTCGCAGCACCCCATTGCCGGTTACCGTAAAAACTAGATTGGGCTGGGATGATAACACTAAAAACATTGAAGAAGTTGCTGAACGATTACAAGATGTTGGCATTAAAGCGTTGAGCATTCACGGGCGCACTCGTTCACAGATGTATAAAGGTGAGGCCGACTGGACCTTGATCGCTAAAGTGAAAAATAATCCACGCATCAGCATTCCGATCTTTGGTAATGGTGATATTGATTCACCTCAAAAAGCTTTGGAATATAAAAACCGTTATGGTGTGGATGGTATCATGATCGGTCGTGCTGCCATTGGCTATCCCTGGATCTTTTCTGAAATAAAATATTTTCTGCAACATGGCATAATGCCCGCCTCGCCTGATATACACCAAAGAGTTTCAGTCATCAAAAAACATTTGTACAAAAGCATTGAATGGAAAAAAGGCATGCTGGGCATTTTAGAAATGCGCAGTCATTATGCTAATTATTTAAAAGGATTCCCCGATATAAAACAATACCGCAATAAACTGGTTCAGCTAAAGACCATTGAAGAGATTGAAGAAACACTAAGTGAAATTGAAACTAAATATGCCGGATTGGAAATAGCAAGAACACCCATTGAATTGATCAATTATCACGAGAACTGCCCACTGTAGCTGCCCACTCCCCTCCATTTTAATACGGATTTTATTCACCTAACTGCTTGCATTTGTGAGTTCCATGTTGTATTTTTCTAAATTGATCATATTTCTCATTATTAAACCTAACAATTGTTATGAAAAAATTATTTACGTTTTGCATTATTGCCATCGCTTTATCAGCTTGCAATAGTGCTAATAAACCTGCCGCCACAACAGCAACTGCTGACACAACAGTGTATCCTTACAAAGCAACTTATTCTTCGGCATTTACCTGTTCGGACAATAGCAAAAATGCAGTTGCCGTATTACAATCTTATAAAGATTGGGAAGACAATAAATTAAGCAATGGAACGGCCTATTTTGCCGATACTGTTGCCATGAACTATTCGGATGGCTCAAAATTAATGTTGGGAAGGGACAGCATTCTTCATTATTGGCAAAAATTCAGAGATAGTTTAACGAGTTCAAAAATTGAAGTGGTAGCCTGGGATAATTTACACAGTACCGATAAAAATGAAGATTGGGTAAGTGTTTGGTACAAACAAACCGATACTTATAAAACAGGTAAAGTAGATTCTGCTTTTTATCAGGATGATAACAAAATTGCAAATGGTAAAATAAGTTTTATCAGTTCTAAAAAACAAAACTTAAAGAAATAATTTCTTTGTTTACAAATACAAAAGCCATCCTATGATCAGGATGGCTTTTTATTTTTTGTCAGTTTTTGTTTAACTCGCTTTATCCTGCATCATTCTTACGATCTTCAACACCAAACTTCTGGGTGTAACCCTGATCGAATTTGCCATGATATAATTCATCGCTCCGGGTATGCAAACCTTTGTTCCTTTCATCAAATGCTTGTACCCGAATGCCGCAATTTCTTCTGATCCTGGCAATTTCTTTCCTTTCACCAATCTGCTTTCTTCCAGTGCTGCAGCTTTTTGAAATCCGCTTTCAAATGCACCCGGACATAAAGCAGTAACAGTAACTCCTGTTCCTTCCAATTCGTTAGAGATCGCCTCGCTGAAATGCAGTACAAATGCCTTGCTCGCATAATAAACACTCATAGTTGGCCCAGGTTGAAAAGCGGCTGTCGATGCAACATTCAATACTTTGCCAAATTTATTCTTCAGCATGGCAGGCAAGAATAAATGAGTGAGTTTAGTTAATGCCATGATATTGAGATTGATCATCTCTTCCTGCTTCTTCCAATCGCCTTCCGCAAATAAATTATAATCCCCAAAACCGGCATTGTTCACCAAATAGTCAATAGCAATGTTTTGTTGCTGAAGTTCCGCATAAACTTCTTCTACTTGTTGCAAAACACTCAGGTCCTTTGCGATCACTTTTACATCAACACCAAATTCTTGATGCAATTCAGCTGCTATGCTCTTTAACTTGGTTTCATTTCTTGCAACCAAAACAAGATTGGTTTTATCTTTTGCAAACAGTTTTGCAAACTCTTCGCCGATGCCACTTGATGCACCTGTGATTAATGCTGTTTTCATTTTATTAAATTAACTGTATTTGGAAAGACGATTGAATCCCCTTTTTATTTTATTGCGTCAATCACTTTTTTATCCAAAGGAGAAACGGTTTGTGCAAAGAAGTTTACCAATACCCCTTGTTCATTGATCAGATATTTAGAAAAATTCCAGACGGGTGGTTGGTTGCACCATCCGTTCTTTGCTGAATCGCTTAACCAGTTGAATACAGCATTTTGCGCTTCCCCCTTTACAACATGGCTTTTCTTCATCAGTTGAAAACTAACGCCATAATTGATCTTGCAGAAAGAGGCGATCTCATTGTCTTTCTTTTTTTCCTGCTCCTTAAAATCATTGGCAGGAAACCCAAGTATTACCAGGTTCTCTTTGTTTTGCTGATGCAGTTTTTCCAGTTCATCATACTGTGCAGTATAACCACAATCACTTGCTGTATTAACGATCAATACTTTTTTTCCTCTGAACTGTTCAAAGCTGATGCTGTCGCCATTATTGGCAATTGCTTTTAATTGATAGAATTCAAATGAAGGTTGAATGAATTTGTCATTCGTCAAAGCTGCATGTTTTGAAGGGAAAATTTTACCGAAAAACATCACAACAGGGTAAATGGCTTTTAAGATCGATTGTCTGAACGTCATATCTCTTTGTTTGACTAAGTACAATGCAAACAGCAAAACTGTTGTGACTATGATGATTTTTTTCATGATTATCTGAATATCCACTTAAATAATTTCAAACGACCTTTAAAAGAAGGATATTTAATGAAAGGATCAAACCAATTAGGTGTCTTTAAAACACCCTTCAATCTGGTAAAAGTATCGAAACTGTATTTGCCGTGGTACGCACCCATGCCACTGTTCCCAACACCGCCAAAAGGCAGGTTATGATTAGTAAAATGCCAGTCTGCATTATTGATACACCCGCCGCCAAAAGGAACAGCCCTTATAAATTGTTGTTCCGTTTTTTTATTGGAAGTAAATAAATAAAATGCAAGAGGGTTTTCATTTTGTTTTATTATTTGTAAAGCTTCTTCGGTTGTTGTGTAAGATATGATGGGCAATAGGGGACCGAATATCTCTTCTTTCATTAATGTACTGTCTAATGAAACCTCATCCAGTAATGTAGGCGCAATAAAAAGCTTGCTTTTATCATGAGTGCCCCCATACAAAACATTAGCTTCTTTCAAATAACTAACTAGTTTATCAAATCTTTTTTCATTGATGATCTTTCCGTAATCATAGCTTGAAGAGGCATCGGCAGTATAAAATTTTTCGATGGATGATTTCATTTTCAGGATCAGTTCATCCTTTACTGATTGATGCACCAGAATATAATCAGGAGCAATACATGTTTGCCCCACATTGATGAATTTTCCCAATACAATTCTTTTTGCAGCTGTCGATAAGTTTGCATCTGCCTCAACCACGCAGGGGCTCTTACCTCCTAATTCCAGGGTTACAGGCACTAAGTTTTCAGCAGCCATTTTATAAATAGCTTTACCAACAGGAATACTGCCGGTATAAAAAACATGGTCGAAACGGAAATTTTGCATCAAGGTAGGAACAACAGTAGCACCATCGCCCTGAACCACATGTACATATTCGGAAGGGAATATCTCTGTTATTATTTTTTCTATGATGGCTGAAGTAGCTTCCGCAAATTCGCTGGGTTTGATCACTGCAACATTACCACCGGCAATGGCACCGATCAAAGGATTCATTAAAAGCTGAAAAGGATAATTCCAAGGGCTAATGATTAAAACCACTCCTAATGGATCGCGATAGATCTTACTGGAAGAAGGGAGATTTGCCAAATCGGTACTGACAAATTTAGGCGCCATCCAATTACGCAAATTTCTGATGGCAAGATTCAATTCACTCAACACTAAACCAATTTCGGTGCTATAAGCTTCTTCTGCACTTTTCTTCAGATCAGTATATAAAGCATTACTGATCTCTTTTTCATATTTTAGCAGCGCCTGTTTTAATAATTGTAATTGTCTTTTTCTGAAACTATAAGGCTTTGTAATTTCTGTTTCAAAATGGCTGCGCATATTTTGCAATAGCAGAAGCTCAACATTTGGCATAATCCTGTTTTTCGTATGGGGTTAGATACAACAAAAAATATTGTTGTTCTTATACGGAACAAGATAATAAATATTGCGGCACCCTATTAACAACTTTAGTTAAGTTTTCGGCACCGAAAGCATGCTGCTATTTTATCAAAAAATGGCTTTATTCATCACAGGAAACATTACAGCCTGGTGAAGGTTTCCCAACAGGTTCCAGATCGTAGCCTTGATTAATATCTACCCAAAACGCCCTGGTAGTGTAATAATGATGAATAACCAGCTGATTGTTCTTACAACAGGAAAAATCCTGATCTTTTTTGTAATGTTTACCGAACATTTCAGTAATAGGTGAAGTAACGGCTAATGCCACCTATACAACAGCAATACCTGCTGCGAATTTTAATTTGCTGAGCATAAGGATTTTTTTTGATAAGTGAATTCAAATCAATTCCGTTTTTTAATTGTGTTGGATTTGATCCGTTTACAGTAGCATCTATTTCAAAGCATATACCAGAGCCATAATGCATTGATTATAAGTGCTCTAAAATCTTTATGGCCTTCCTGAATTTCCATAAACTGGAAAATTTTTCCTTTCGCCAGAAAACTGTGGAACGATTAGCCTAATCCTCTTTTGCTTTTGCAGCTCTTATCCGTACAACAATTGATCAAACCCTTACTTGCTTGATGGGCTCAAGTCGATCCTACTTAAAAAACAGGCTTAATTATGGCTTTTAAGTACAATACTTATACTTAATTCCTAGGATAGCTTATTCTGATCATCTTATAAACCATATTTTATCCAATAGTAATTCAGGCATGTCCGTGTCCTATATGTATGGGATATACATGGGTTGGCTCCGAAGCAGAGTTAGAGCTCATCCATAAGTTTACCATAAGACAGCCCTATCTGAATTACTGGAATAACAGATGGATCCTATTGATTATCCAAATAATTCCTATTTGTATTTCTGCTTAAATCTTTATATTCATTCCTCCATAATTAACTAACGATCGGCATGAAATCAAATCAACCAAAAGAATCATCGAAGTACAGTTCACGCAGAAATTTTATTCGTAATGCAGCCTTAGCTGCAACCGGTTTTTATATCATTCCCCGCCATGTTTTGGGTCGTGGTTTTATAGCCCCCAGCGATAAACTAACGATCGCCGGTATTGGTGTAGGAGGCAAAGGAGCAGGTGATCTACAAAGCTTTTTTGAAAGCGGTAAAGCAAATATTATTGCGCTCTGTGATGTGGATGATAGACAAAGCCTCACCAGTTGTAAGCGTTTTCCGGCTGCGAAATACTATAAAGATTTTAGGGAAATGCTGGACAAGGAACATAAAAATATTGATGCTGTTTCTGTTTCAACACCCGATCATATGCATGCTGCACAAGCAATGGCAGCCATGCAAATGGGTAAACATGTGTATGTGCAAAAACCAATGGCACATGATATTTATGAAGCCAGGATGATGACCGAAGCTGCACGCAAATACAAAGTGGTTACACAAATGGGTAATCAGGGTTCTTCTGGCGATGGCGTTCGTCAATTGCGTGAATGGTTCGACGCAGGAATTATCGGCGATGTGCATACAGTTTACTGTTTTACCGATCGGCCCGTTTGGCCGCAGGCTGTTAAATGGCCTGATAAAGCGCCAAGTATTCCTTCTCAGTTGGATTGGGATCTATGGTTAGGTACAGCGCCCTACAAAGACTATGTTGATGGATTATTACCTTTTAACTGGAGGGGTTGGTGGGATTATGGAACGGGTGCATTGGGAGATATGGGCTGTCATTTAATGGAAGCGCCATTTCGAGTATTGGGATTAGGATATCCCACAGAAGCTGAGTGCAGCGTTTCTACCCGTTATATACAACCATGGACAAAGGCTTATTATCCCGAGAGCGGACCAACATCATCGCATATCACACTTACTTTCAAAGCAAAAAATCACGATATCAAAATGCATTGGATGGATGGAGGCATTCAACCTGAAAGACCCGAAGAATTAGCCCCAACTGAAATATTCGGCGATGGTGGTAATGCCGTTCTTTTTGTTGGAACAAAAGGGAAAATGATGTGTGGAACTTATGCTGCCAATCCAAGACTATTGCCACTTTCTCGTAATCAGGAAATGCAGGTAAAACAAACACTAGCACGTGTACCGGGAGGTGACAGAGGACATTATGGAGCTTGGGTAGAAGCAGCTATTGCGGGTTATGGATCTGATGCTCATAAAAACCTAAGTTCTCATTTTGATCTGGCAGGACCATTAACTGAAATTGTTTTAATGGGTAATCTCGCCATCAGAAGTTATGATATCAGAAAACCAAAACTCAATAAGCCCAATGATTTTGATTATCCCGGAAAGAATAAAAAATTATTGTGGGATGGTGCTAGTATGAAGATCACAAATTTTGAAGAAGCCAATCAATTTGTAAAAAGAAGCTATCGAGAGGGGTGGACTTTAGGTAAATAATTCTATTGTTTGAAACAAAAAACATCGGAAGAAAATTTCCGACGTTTTTGTTTTATGACTTGTAAAATATTCTCCTAAAATGCTTTCAAATAATCAGCATCTACTTTTGCACTTGCTAACGGTGTTGTATTGGTGAATGCTTCCTGTTCAACAATATAATATTCCAGTCCGTTTTCCTTACCGGTTTTTAAAATAGAATGAAAATCGATCGTTCCTTTCCCAAGATGAACAGATTCGCTTCCTATTGCTGTTTTACCCAGATCTTTCACATGACATAAGCGGAAACGATTCGGATATTTTTTGAAATAAACCTGCGGATCAACTCCTGCTGCCACCACCCAGTAAATATCCATTTCAAAATCCACTAAATCCTTATCCGTATTATCCATCATCACTTCCTGAGGAATTTGCCCGTCTAACTGTTTCCAGGAATAATCATGATTGTGATAAGCAAATCGAATCCCGTTCTTCTTACATGTTTCGCCGTTCTTATTAAACTCATCTGCGAAGCGTTTGAAATCATCTATAGATTTCTGAGGACCTTTATAAGGGCAGATCAAATATTTCATTCCGATCGCTGCAGCTTCTGCTGCCTTGCGTTCAAAATCGGTTTTTGTTTCACAATGTGATGAAATGATCTTCATTCCAAGTTCGTCCATATAAGATTTGAATTCTGTATTTTTCATTCCCCAGAAAATGCCTTGTTTTCCTTCAAAGCTTTCGATTTGTTTATATCCGTAAGATGCAATTTGTTTAAGTGTCTCTTTAGCATTCACAGCCAGATCTTCCTTAACCGTCCACAACTGAATACCGAATTGCTTTATTTTCTGTTCCGCAAATAATGTATCATTCATTATTGAGGAAAAATTTTTACCCGGCATAGCTAACCCCAGTGCAGATAATCCGCTGAGTTTTAGAAAATTTCTTCTGCTGTTTGACATATGAATCGTTTTATAAATAAAAGAATAAGTAATTCCTTGAATACCCTATTTACATGTTAAGATGTTGCCCAAGCCTTATCTCCTTTTTTATAAGGAACGGATCCTTCATATTTCCCGGGAATGGCAACATAACGCAATGCTTCTGTAGCTCCGGGTTTTGATGTAAAGAACCCGGCCAGTGTTAATTGCTTCATCATGGTAAAATAATGATTCGGATCGGTTTCTTTTTTGGCTTTCTGATAAGTTTTTGCTTCTTTATCTAATTCGGTCAGCAATTCTTTACGTTGTGCAGCTGTAATTTTCATGAAAGAAGAACTGAATTTTGTCTTACTTGCTTCATTGAGTTTTATCAAGCCATCATGAAATATCTTCTGGTCTTTTGCTTCATAACAATCATTCACCATTACGGTCATGAACTTACCCACTTCTGCGTCTTTCGCTCCGGGAGTATTTGTTTTGGGAATGATGCTCTCAGCCACTTCATCTAAAAAAGCTATATCATCTGTACTAAAAGTTCCATCAGATTTTGCATTGATCTTGCAACCCGATAATAACAAATCGCCTCCTATCAAAGCACCACCTGTTGCGAGTGTTATCATTTTTAAAAGTTCTCTTCTTTCCATACTGATTTTATTATTTTATAAGTTTCCTTTTTTTAGTTCACTCACTGCATGATCAGCAGCACGTGCTGTAAAGGCCATGTAGGTCAATGATGGATTCTGGCAAGCCGCGGAAGTCATGAATGAACCATCGGTTACAAATACATTCTTAGCATCCCAAACCTGATTCCATTTATTTAAAACAGAGGTCTTCGGATCCTTGCCCATTCTCGCAGTACCCATTTCATGAATACCTCGTCCGAGATAAGGATTCGTGTCTGTACCTTTTACATTTTTTACGCCAACGGCTTCGAGCATTTCAATAGCATCATTCAACATATCCTTTCTCATCTTCAATTCATTTTCTTTTAATTCTGCATCGAAAGAAAGTACATTCAATCCCCATTTATCTTTCTTGGTTTTATCAAGTGTTACTTTATTATCATGATAAGGCAATGTTTCTCCAAATCCGCCCATGCCCATACTCCAATTACCCGGCTCTGTTAATGCTTCTTTGAATTCGGACCCGATACTGTATTCCGACACTTCATGATTCCATCCTTGTCGACTGGCACCACCCTGATATCCGAAACCTCGCAAATAATCTCTTTTATCTCCAAAGAAATTGCGATAACGCGGAATATAAATTCCGTTGGCACGGCGACCGAAAACATATTTGTCTTCATATCCTTCCATGATACCATCGGCATGAACATTCAGATGATGGTCCATTAAATTATGTCCCAATTCACCGCTACTGCTTCCTAAACCTTCGGGCCAGATCTCAGTTGCACTGTTCATTAAAATCCATGCACTGTTTAAAGTGGATGCATTCAAGAAAATGATCTTTGCTTTATAAACATAAGTTTGATTGGTTTCTGCATCCAATACTTCTACACCTGTTGCTTTTTGAGAGTCCTTATCGTATAAGATCTTTGTAACAATACTCCAGGGACGAACAGTAAGATTCCCGGTATTCATCGCTGCAGGCAATGTAGATGATTGTGTACTGAAATAGCCGCCAAACGGACAACCTTGCACACATTTATTTCTGAATTGACACATTTGTCTGTCAGGATGAGGCGCCGTAATATGTGCAGTTCTGCCAATGATCATTGGTCGCATTCCTTTATAGAATGTTTTCATTCTTGCAGCCACATCTTTCTCCACACAATTCATTTCCATTGGCGGTAAGAATTGCCCATCGGGTAATTGAGCCAATCCTTCTTTAGATCCGCTGATGCCAGCAAATTTTTCTACATAATCATACCATTGTTCCAGGTCTTTATAACGAACCGGCCAGTCAACAGCAATGCCGTCCTTTGCATTTTCTTCAAAATACATATCACTCCATCTATAACTCTGTCTGCCCCAAGTTAAAGATCGGCCTCCCACATGATAACCGCGAAACCAATCGAAACGTTTTACTTCTGTGTAGGGACATTCCGAATCTTTTACCCACATATCCAGATTACTTTCTCTCAAAGGATAATCTCTTTTTAAAACGGGATAATTATTGATCATTTCCTGTGTTCTTCCTCCACGATGAGGAAAATCCCAGGCTTCTTTCATAGAGTTTACATAATCTTTTATATGCTCTATGTTTCTGCCGCGTTCCAGCATGATAACTTTTAATCCTTTCTGTGTAAGCTCTTTTGCCGCCCAGCCGCCGCTGATACCTGACCCAATTACGATTGCGTCATACGTTTGATCTGCCATGGTTTTTGTTAGGTTTATTTATTTTTTACAAACATTTGTTCTTTGCCCATCGCCTGTTGCGTCGCTCCCGATATATCGGGACTTGTACGTTCGGAATTTTGTTGAACAACGAAAGTCGTAAGTCGTTAATCGCAAGTGAAGAACCACAAACTTGCGATTCACGATTATCGATTCACGTTTCTTTTCATCACACATCACAAATAGAAATCGACTCTTTCAATGAATCTAATTTGTTTTTATATGTTGGCGCAAATTCCTGTGCTACATATCCTTTATATCCGGTTTCAACTATGGCACGCATCACTGCAGGATAATGCAATTCCTGTGTATCATTGATCTCATGCCTGCCGGGGATGCCTCCTGTATGATAGTGGGCAATGAATTGATGATAGTCTCTGATATTTCTGATGATATCTCCTTCCTGGATCTGCATGTGATAAATATCGAACAAGAGTTTAAAATGCTCTGAACCTACTCTTTTACATAATTCGGCACCCCATTCAACATGATTACACATATAATCTTTATGATCGATCTTACTGTTCAATAATTCCATCACCATTGTAACCCCATTTTTTTCCGCAATAGGTAAGATCTTTTGTAAAGCAGTGCTGCAATTTTTCATACCCGTTTCGTCATCCATACCTTCTCGCTTCCCTGTAAAACAGATCAAATTCTTATATCCTGCTTTGGCCATGATGGGAATAACTTCCAGATACTCATCAATTAATTTTTGATGATACATAGGATTATTTAATCCCTTATTCAAATTATTATCTCCCGAAGTATAACACATAGAACTATATACGCCATGCTTCTGCATGGTTGGCCAGTCTTTGGGAGCAGTAAGATCTATGGCATTAAATCCGATCTCTTTTACAGCAACGCATAATTCATCCAAAGAAAGATAACCGAATGTCCATCTTGAAACAGAGTGATTGATATTTCCTTTTAATGCGAACGCTCTTTTATCAGATGCAAACGATGATAAGGATAATGAAGAACTTGCAGCAACGCCAAGAGCGCCTGCGGCTAAGCTTTTGATCATTTCCCTTCTGGATTTATTCTGGCTCATTAGATCTTCAGTTAAACATTTAAGCGGCTTTTTTGGCGCTGCGCATGTAGATATTCAATCCTGCAAAAGCAACGATCAAAATAATCGGAATTATTAAAGTTGTATTGATCACTTCTGGTCCTGCGGCTTTTTTTGCTTCATTCAAAACATTGGCCATATCAACATCCGAAGTGCCTGCCGGAATATTAGCCGCAACCAATTTATCATAAAATCCACCCATGAATATCATATAAACAGAAACTGCGAACATTCCTGCACCGCCCATTAAATTAATGCCAACAGCGCCTGTCTTAGGTAAATTTTCAGAAACAAATCCCAGCATGGTTGGCCAGAAATAACAAACCCCCATTCCGAAAATGATCGCCCCAACAAATAACATATTGCCGCTTGTATGACCGAGTAGATATAATCCCAATGCAGCTAAAACTGTGGATATCAATAATACGCCTTGTGGTGAAAATTTATGAACAACAGGCCCGGCAAAACCTCTGCCCACAACCATAATGCCCGTTTCAATAGTTAATAAAAGGATCGCGTTATCACTCACATTCTTTAGTAATACATCGATCCATTGTCCTGTAAATAATTCTGTTATAGCAGTACCAAACATACAAATGATCATAAAGAAGAACAAAGGGTTCACGAGGGCTTTATACATTTCAGAAGTCGATACACCGCTTGCTACCCTTTCTGTTTTAGGGAATTCTAATTCATAAAAAAGATACCCGTACAGCAAAGCAGGGATCAGCATCACCCCAACTTGTATTTGCGTACTTAATCCAATTTTATTGAAAAGAAAAACAATTAAAGTGCCTATTACTATTCCACCCGGGAACCATAAATGAAAATGATTGAGTTTGGTTGTCTTATTATCAGGATACAAGGATGTCACTAAAGGATTACAGGCCGCTTCAACGGTTCCATTGGCAATTCCAATCAGCAAAGTGGAAATAAATAATGTCCAATAACCATTGGCATAAATAGTTAAGAGGATACCTGCAAGATGAAATAAGAATGCCATCACTAATAATTTTTTCATCCCGATGATATCTACTATGATACCGCCAATCACTACTGCTAAGGGAAACCCCCAGAATGCAGTTGCTGCAATAGTCCCCAACTGTGTGGCTGTTAGATGAAAGTCCGCTCCCTGCTGATTTAATACACCGGCTCTGATACCGAAAGAAAGCGAGGTTACTAATAAGGCCAGGCAACTGGCTACAAATAATTTGTTGCGTTGAATATTCGTTGGCATGATCGTTTGGTTAGGTTTATCCTTTTGGGAAAAGAGAATTAAATGTAATTTTTTATTTTCGAAAAACAATTTTGATTATTTTCTTTTTGATAAAAATCAAATTCACTGATATAAAACAATCATTCTTTTCCTGTAATTGAAATTAAAGGATTAACTGCCCTGTTCTTTACTGTGTCTGTAATTCTTTACGAAATCCTTTTCGTTGAAGCTCATTTAATAATTATCAAAAAAATCATCCCTTCATACTGCATTATTACGATCTTTAAAACCTAAACGAATTTGTCATGAAAAGAAAATTAAGATATGGAATGATTGGTGGGGGTAAAGATGCTTTTATTGGTGCCATTCACCGTATCGCTGCAAATATGGACGGACTGATCGAATTATCCTGTGGCGCATTAAGCATTAATCCTGCTGTAGCCGTTGAGTCGGGCCGTTCACTTTTTTTAAGTGAAGACAGAATCTATCTCAACTTCGAAGAGATGATCAAAAAAGAAAGTCAATTACCCGCTGATAAAAGAATTGATTTTGTAACCATTGTTACTCCCAACTTCGCCCATTTTGCTCCGGCTATGATGGCATTGGATCATGGCTTTAATGTGGTGATCGAAAAACCTATTGCATTTTCACTGGATGAAGCAAAACAACTAAAACAAAAAGTAGAAGAAACGGGATTATTACTTTGTTTAACACATACCTATTCCGGTTATCCCATGGTGAAGCAGGCGCGCGCAATGGTGAAAGATGATGTGTTGGGAAAAATAAGAAAAGTTTGGGTAGAATATCCGCAGGGATGGTTAAGTAAATTAAGTGAAAGAGAAGGAAATGCTCAGGCCGCATGGAGAACTGATCCCAAGAAAAGCGGTAAAGCCGGATCGATGGGAGATATTGGAACACATGCTGCACATTTAGCCGAATATATTACCGGTTTAGAAATAACAGAACTATGTGCTGATCTGAATATCATGGTAGAAGGAAGAGCACTGGATGATGATGGCAATGTGTTATTGAAATTTAATAATGCTGCAACTGGGGTATTAATGGCATCGCAGGTTGCAGCAGGTGAAGAAAATGCATTGAAGATCCGTGTTTATGGAGAGAAGGGCGGTATTGAATGGGCGCAACATGAGCCCAATACTTTATTAGTGAAATGGCTGGATGCACCAACGCAAATATTAAGAGCAGGTGGAAATTATGGCGATCGTTTATCGAGTTATGCAACTAATAATTGCAGAACTCCGGGAGGACATCCGGAAGGATATCTGGAAGCCTTCGGAAATATTTATCGAAATTTCGCATTGACCTTATCTGCTAAAATAGATGGCAAAGAACCAACAAAAGAAAATATAGATTTTCCTACTGTAGCTGATGGAATAAGAGGAATGGCTTTTATTGATAGTGTTGTTGCTTCTTCAAAAAGCGATAAGAAGTGGACTGCATTTACAGTATAAAAAATATTAATCATCAATATTCAATTTAAATATTAATGACAACAATTAAAGGGCCCGCTATTTTTTTAGCGCAGTTTATGGGAGACAATCCTCCTTACAACAATTTAAAAGATATCTGCAAATGGGCTGCCTCATTAGGATACAAAGGCGTTCAGATCCCAACATGGGATGCACGATGTATCGACCTGCAAAAAGCAGGAGAAAGTAAAATCTACTGTGATGAACTAAAAGGCATGGTGCAGGAAGCCGGATTAGAAATTACAGAACTGTCAACACATCTGCAGGGACAATTGGTTGCTGTAAATCCGGCATATGATTCATTGTTCGATGGCTTTGCACCCGAAGCCATTCGCGGTAATAATAAAGCAAGAACTGAATGGGCCGTTCAACAATTAAAATATGCAGCAAAAGCATCGCAGTATTTAGGACTAAAAGCCCATGCCACTTTTAGCGGAGCATTATTATGGCATACTATGTATCCCTGGCCACAACGTCCTGCAGGACTGGTTGAAACAGGCTTTACCGAATTAGCAAAAAGATGGCTGCCTATTTTAAATGAGTTTGATGAATGTGGTGTAGATGTTTGTTATGAGATACATCCGGGAGAAGATCTGCATGATGGCGTATCCTATGAATTATTTTTAGATAAAGTGAATCAGCATCCTCGCGCATGTTTGTTGTACGACCCTTCTCATTTTGTGTTACAATGTTTGGATTATAAAACATATATCGACCATTACCATCAGCGTATCAAGGCTTTTCATGTAAAAGATGCCGAGTTTAATGCAACCGGAAAACAAGGCGTGTATGGGGGTTATCAAAATTGGGCTGATCGTGCAGGACGTTTTCGTTCGCTTGGTGATGGCCAGGTTGATTTTAAATCCATCTTCTCGAAATTAGCAACATATGATTATAAAGGTTGGGCTGTTTTGGAATGGGAATGCTGCATCAAAAATTCAGAAGATGGTGCCAAAGAAGGTGCTGCATTTATTCGCGATCATATCATTACGGTAACAGAAAAAGCCTTTGACGATTTTGCAGGAACAGCTGCAGATGAAAAATTTAATAACCGCATTTTGGGAATTGATTAATACTTTTATAGTTTAAAATTCTATTACATAACAATGTTGTGACTTGAAATAAAAAGGTCTGACATTAAAAATTAAAATTAGAGCGTGATGAAAAAGTATTTCGTAGCAATTTTCGTAATTGCATTATTGACAGCATGCGGAGGAAGTGAAAACAAACCAGCTCCGGGCGCAGAAAAAGTAGTTGATAACAGTTCTAATCCCGATTATCAGAAAGGATTGGCATTGATCGCAAAAAATGATTGCTTAACCTGTCATAAAGTTTCTGAAAAATTAGTTGGACCTGCGTACAGAGATGTTGCCAATAAATATACAAGCGCGGATCTAAGTATGCTGGCGGATAAAGTATTGAAAGGCGGATCTGGTGTATGGGGACAAGTACCAATGGCACCTCATGCTGCTTTATCAAAAGATGATGCTGAACAAATAGTAAAATATATTCTGTTACTTAAAACCAAATAAACATGCGTTCATTCATTTTGCTTGCAATCGTTTCTACATCATTTTTGTTTTGCAATGCGCAAACAAAAAAAGAAAAAGGCTGGATCGCTTTGTTTGACGGTGTTTCAACCAATGGTTGGCATAGTTATGGAAAATCCGGTGTAGGTCAGGCATGGAAAGTGGAAGATGGCGCAATACATTTAGATGCTGCTGCAAAAAAAACATATCAAACTAATGGCGGTGGTGATATGGTTACTGATAAAGAATTTGAAAATTTCGATCTCAAATTAGAATGGAAGATCTCTCAAAAGGGCAATAGCGGAATTATTTTTTATGTGCATGAAGACAATATATACAAAGAAAGCTATAACACCGGAATGGAAATGCAGGTATTGGATAATGATGGGCATCCCGATGGAAAGATCCACACACATAGAGCCGGTGATCTGTACGATCTGATCGCATCTAGCACCGAACCGGTAAAGCCTGTTGGCGAATGGAATCAGGTGGAGATGATCAGCAAGAAAGGAAAATTAGAATTGAAATTAAACGGAATAACAATTGTATCAACAACTTTGTGGGATGATAACTGGAAACAATTAATTGCAGGAAGTAAGTTTAAAAATATGCCAAGCTTTGGAACTTATCATAAAGGAAAAATTGCTTTACAGGATCATGGTAATGATGTTTGGTTTAGAAATATCATGATCAAGAAATTATAATAGTACCATTTTTTGCAGAAAAGCCATTTGAATTATTGTCAAATGGCTTTTTTATATACCAATACCCAAACCACTAAATGTTTTTAACTTAGCGAAATGGAATTATTGAATGATGAATATTTCATGCGTGAAGCTTTGAAACAAGCGGAACTTGCTTTTGAAAAAGATGAAGTGCCTGTTGGTGCAGTGGTGGTCATCAATAATAAAATAATCGCAAGAGCGCATAATCAGGTTGAATTATTGAATGATTCAACTGCACATGCAGAAATACTCGCACTTACATCCGCCTATCAATCTTTAGGTGCAAAATATTTGCCCGAAGCGACATTATATGTTACACTTGAACCTTGTTTAATGTGTTGCGGTGCGATCTATTGGGGAAAGATCGGCAGGATCGTTTATGGAGCAAGCGATGAGAAGAATGGTTATCGAAAGTTTATCTCCTCCCCTGAAGGGGGAGGCCGGGAGGGGGCGCCCTTTCATCCAAAAGCAGAATTAGTAAAAGGCATTTTAGAAAATGACTGTGCTTTTTTAATGAGATCGTTTTTTAAGAATAAAAGATAGCAATAAAAAATCCCGCTTGATCTGCGGGATTTTCTATTTTATAATTTTCTGAGTTTAATATTTTTAAACCACACTTCGCTTCCATGATCCTGCAAAGCGATGTAACCTTTCTTTGCTAAGCCATAACCAGGAGCATCTTTCCATTTCCCTTTGGCTTTTAAAGCATTCCATTCGGGCGTCCATGCTTCAAACTCAACGATCTTCACACCATTCAGCCAGTGTTCAACATGAGCTCCGTTTACTTTGATAACGGTGTGATTATATTCACCCACAGGCTTTGTTGGCCTTGATGTTGTTAAATGCATGGCATAATCTGCACCGGTCTTTTGCCATTCTTCTAAATGTTCAGGAAAACCAATATCGTCGATGATCTGATATTCGGGACCGGATTTATAGGCCGCATCGAATTCTTCAGTTACATGATACATGATACCGCTGTTTCCTTGTTTGGAGATCTTCCAGTCAACGCTCAATTCAAAATTATCGTATTGATCTATCGAGATGATATCGGACCGTTTGTCTGTTTTATCGGTTACACTCCCTCTTGCATGTAATTCGCCATTCGCCACTTCCCAACTGGTAGCAGTTTTATTTTGATATACACGCCAACCGTTCATGGTCTTTCCGTCAAACAATAATTTCCAGCCTTCCTGCTTTTCTGACTTGGTTAATGTGTTTTCTTTTTGAGTTGATTGAAAGGAAAGCAAAGCAACACTTACAAAAGCGCAAGCAGCAACTAATAATAATTTCTTTTTCATGTTTTTATTTTTTAGGAAATAAGTTTAAGATTTACAGGATCCCATTTAATGGCTCTTTCTTTAAAATAGCTGTCGTTACAAAGCAATGCAGGAGCCGCAGCTCTATATCCGAATAACGCATCCTCTCTGGAAACTGCACCGGTTCTGATACAAGTGAAGAAATGATTAAAGTGATCGTAATGTGCCCCTTTATAACCATCTTCAGCTTTGAAAACCGTTGTATCAGGCGGCAGCATTTTTTTTCTTTCATAACCTGAGCCGCCCTGATTTGCTTTTGTTTTCAATAACGGATCATCAACGGCAGCATAGGATTTATTTTTAGTGAGCGTTACCTTATCCCACTCCACATTCATTGAACCTTCATTGCCTACCAATCTTAAATAAGTATTATCGGCAGTTCCATCCACAAAATTCACACGCAATGATAAATTAAATGCAGGATGCACATTGCTTTCTGGATAGTCGAACATGCCCAATAAAATATCAGGAACTTCCCTTCCGTCTTTCCAGTAACGCAAACCACCTGTTGCCATTACTTTATTCGGGCCGACAGAATTGGTGATAAAATGCAGACTTGAGAACAAATGAACAAACAGATCGCCTGAAACACCCGTTCCGTAATCTTTATAGCAACGCCATCTGAAGAAACGTTTTGCATCAAAAGGCATATCAGGTAAATTATGTTCAAACACTTTCCAATCCACTGTTTTATCAGATGCATCTGCAGGTATATCATACTGCCATGCACCGAAAGGGGAATTTCGAGCCCAGAAACCTTCCGCATAATTTAATTTTCCAATTGCACCTGCGGCCAATAATTCCTTTGCTTTTTCATTGCCCAAAGAACTCATACCCTGACTTCCCACCTGAAAAATCACTTTGTTTCTGTTCTGTGCTTCAATAACTGCAGCACCTTCGGTAATATCATGCACCATTGGCTTTTCGCAGTATACGTGTTTGCCGGCATTCATTGCCGCAACGGAAATATCTTTATGCCAATGATCGGGTGTAGCTACGATCACCGCATCCACATCTTTGCGGTTGAGGATCTCTTTATAATCTTTGGTTATAAAAATATCTGCTCCATACTTTTTCTTTGCATCCGCTAATCTTCCGTCATACAGATCGCAGGCTGCAATTAATTTAATGCCGGGCAATGTGATCGCAGTATTTGCATCGGCTGTTCCCATGCCACCTGCACCTATCAATGCGATTTGAATATGATCATTGGCGCTGATCTTTTTATTTCTGATCAATTCTATTACCGATTCAGATGATGCAGCATTACCGATAGCAGGCAATAGTGCAGCAGCTGCAACTGACTTTGAAAGATTATTGATAAATGAGCGACGTGATTGTGATGAATTTTTTTTGTCCATAGCAGAATCGTTTCGAGATGAGGAATAATATTCAAAGAATGAATTTAAACTAAAAACAGTTAACACAAAATATATAGTCTTTAAATTTTGAATGGCTAAATTTGTGGTCCTTTCATTCATCAAATAAAATTATCGTTATGGCATTTACATTACCCGCATTACCTTATGCTCACGAAGCATTAGAACCGTATATTGATACTTTGACCATGCAGATCCATCATGGCAAACATCATCAGGCTTATGTTGACAATCTGAACAAAGCTGTTGCAGGCACGCCTAATGAGGGAAAAAGTTTGGAAGAGCTGGTAAAACATGCAGGCAGCATTTCTCCTGCTATACGTAACAATGGCGGCGGTCACTGGAACCATAGTTTTTTCTGGGAAAGTTTGGCAGCTAACGCCGGAGGAACTCCCAGCGGTGCATTGTCGGATGCGATCACTACTGCTTTTGGTAGCTTTGATGCATTCAAAGAAAAATTTGCTGCTGCAGGTATGACAAGATTTGGAAGTGGCTGGGCATGGTTAGGCGTTAAAGATGGCAAATTAGAAATTTGTTCAACTCCTAATCAGGATAACCCTTTAATGGATGTGGCAGATTGCAAATGCACACCAATTTTAGGTGTGGATGTTTGGGAACATGCCTATTATTTAAAATATCAAAATCGTCGTGCTGATTATCTGGGTGCATTCTGGAATGTAGTGAGCTGGAAAAAAGTTGCAGAACGTTTTGCTGCTGCGATATAATCAAACAAAAAATAATCTACTTTTAAATCCTCTTTTACAGAGGATTTTTTTATGCCTAAAACAACCATATGAAACTGACTGTTATCTCCTTATCCCTCTTGTGCTTATTAAGCTCTTGTTCTTCTAGTACTAAAAGAATTTTGGTTATTGCCAAAGGATCAATAAATATTAATTCAAATACAATTACAATTAAAGATGACGGTGGTACTTCTGAAATGCCCACAGACTTCGCTAATTGCCCAAAAACATTTCATCTAATTCTAAAGAAAGATGACGGTGATGTTACTGTTAATATCGAGGGAGATGGTGACGGATATTATTTATTGAATGCAAAAAACGATACCATCATCGGAAGCTTTCAAAAATATGGTGTACCGACCGGAACGTATACAACAGTTTCGCAGGATGCATTAAAGAAAGATATTGATTCTTTACAATTGCTCATCACCAATAACAATGTATCGCCTGCCAACAGAAATTATTTTATCCTTCCTTATCAGGCAGCAAAGATCACCAACAATTTAGATGCATTTATGGTAACGCCATATCATCGCATGACCAGCATCGAAAAAGTAGGTGATAAAGATCCTGAAGTCTATCGCTTCTGGAGTATCAAAGAAGTAAGGGAAACATTGGAGAAATTAAAAGCGATGACCGTTTCGAAAGATTAAGGAACCGGATCATGTCCGTGTCCACCCCATGGATGACAGGATGCTATTCGTTTTGCAGCCAACCATCCCCCTTTGAACAATCCGTATTTCTTTAAAGCTTCAATGGCGTATTGAGAGCAGGTGGGTGTATATCTGCATTTGGGACCGATGGCAGGAGATATCACATACTGATAAAATTTTATCAGCAATATGAACGGGTAACTAAGTATTTGCAACAGTAATTTCATTCAACTGCTTTATCAGTTTATCGATCAGCAAAGGCAATTTATTGTGAAGCACTTCTTGTTCAGGCAATGACTTATCAATAAATAAAATAAAAACAATTATTTTTTTATTGTTTGTATTGGCAAATTCGATCAATGGCTGTTTGTTCAAACGATATGCTTCCCGCAATAACCGCTTGATCCTATTTCGCTCAACCGCTTTTTTAAAATTCCTGCTGCTTACTCCAACACCCAGTTTTACAGGAAAGTCAAGATCGATATCCACTTCATTATAAAATACCTTCAATGGAAATACAGAAACTGATCTGCCAACCGTAAATAGCTGGTCCATCAATTTGCGGCTCTTTAATTTTTCCTTCGCCTGATATGAGAAGAGTTTCGCCATTTTTTATTACACGAATTTTTGTGAATAA
>CAIKTE010000303.1 GCA_903830285.1 uncultured Chitinophagaceae bacterium
AACATCGCCGATACACAGAACGATTTGAAAACATTATTGCAAATAAAAGATCCAGCTGTATTTGTGAAACCTGCTGAAGAGTTAGATGCTAATTTGGTTCAGTTACCCGAAAGTTTAGAAAGCCTTACCATTATAGCATTGCAAAGCAACCCGCATTATTTGTTACAACAAACACAAACTGTTTATCAGCAACAGAATCTCACCTATCAAAAAGCATTGAAGAGCCCAGATATCACGCTTGGTCCCAACTTTGACCGTAATAGTAATTTCGCCCCTAACTATGTTGGATTAGGGGTTTCATTAGCACTTCCTGTATTCAATACTAACAAAGGAAATATTAAATCAGCAGAATACACTGTTAAGCAACAACAGGCTATTACACAAAGTGCAGAAACGGAATTGCGAAACAATATCAGCAATGCCTATAAAAAATTCCTGCTCACTATTGAACAAAATAATTCTACCCAAAAAGACTTTTATACGAAGTATCAAACGATCTATACCAATATGCTGCAGAGTTACAGAGACAGGCAAATAGGATTATTGGAATTCCTTGATTTCTTTAATGATTATACCGATTCTCAGCAAAGATTACTGCAGCAACAATTAAATCTTCAATTGGCAAAAGAGGAATTGCAGTATCATGTTGGCAAATAAATACAAGAAAAGAAAAACAGCATAAATATGTTCAAACAAATCATTTATACTATCCTTATCCTTTCAGTTGTCAGTTCTTGTAAAGAAAAACAGGAAGCAAAAACGGAGAATACAAAATATGCTTTGAGTGATTCTATGCAGAAAATGATCGCTTTGGATTCTGCGGGGAATTGTTTTGTGAACGACGCCATTACATTAAGCGGTGAAGTAAGCTTCAATGAAAATACAGTCAACAAGATCTTTCCAAGGAACAGTGGTCAGGTCATTGAATGTAAAGTATCTCTGGGTGATAAAGTACAGGCCGGACAAGCATTAGCGATCATCAAGAGTGCAGATATAGCCGGCAGTTATTCAGATATTGCAGGTGCCAATGCAGATATCAATATTACCAAACGTCAATTAGACAATACCGAGAATCTATATAAGAACGGAATAGCCAGCGAAAAGGATTTCAATGAAGCAAAACAGAATTATGAAAAGTCTTTGGCAGTAAAGAACAAACTGCAATCTCAACTTAATATCAATGGTGGCGCCAATACCAATGCAGCAGGAACTTATGTTTTGACCTCTCCCATTAGCGGTTATATAGTTGAAAAGAAAGTAAATGCGGGCAATTTCATCAGACCTGATATGGGTGATAATTTGTTTACTATTTCTGATCTAAAAGATGTTTGGGTGAATGCCAATGTTTTTGAAGCCGATATTCCAAAAGTAAAAGAAGGATATGAAGTAAAAGTAGAAACACTAGCTTACCCTGATAAGATCTTCAAAGGAACGATCAATAAAGTAAGTGAAGTATTAGATCCTTCCAATAAAACACTTCGTGTAAGAATAAAACTCGAGAATGAAGGTTTGATATTGAAACCAGAAATGTTTGCCAAAGTAATTGTTTCGAACAGAGAAGCCGTGAAAGCTATCTGTATCCCAACCAGTGCATTGATCTCACAAAACGGAAAGAATTTCGTAGTGATCTATAACAGCAGCAAGGATATGGCAATAGCTGAAGTGAGTGTCATCAAAACCGTTGCTGATAAAACATATATTAATTCAGGTGTTAATCCAGGGCAAAAACTAATTGTAAAAAATCAGTTATTGATCTTTCAGCAATTACTGAATGATTAAATGATCTGAATAATATTCATTAAAATAGTAAAAGCAGAATTCCTTTTTCACAAATAGAAGATCTTAGTTTTCATTATATAGAATACCGGAAATAACAGCATGAATAAGTTTATTAAAAATATCATCCACTTTTCTTTAAGGCACCGCTATTTTGTTTTCTTCATGACTGCGGTACTGGCAGTGATCGGTTTCATCAGTTACAGAAATACCCCTATCGAAACCTTTCCGGATGTTACCAATACTCAGATCGTTATCATTGCACAATGGCCCGGAAGAAGTGCAGAAGAAATAGAGAAATTTGTAACGGTGCCATTGGAAGTTTCGCTGAACAGTGTACAGAAAAAAGCCAATCTACGTACCACATCTGCATTTGGACTCTGTTATATCAGGATCATTTTTGATGATGATGTAGATGATGCATTTGCCCGTCAACAAGTTTTAAGCCGTTTAGGGAATGCTGATATACCAGATGGTGTTAAGCCAGAAGTTGAACCACCTTACGGTCCTACCGGTGAAATATTCCGATATACTTTAAAAAGTAAAACAAGATCAGTCAGAGATCTTACTACAATACAAAACTGGATATTGGACAGGCAGTTTAAATCTGTCCCCGGTGTTGCAGATGTAAACAGTTTTGGCGGTGAGGAAAAGATATTTGAAGTAAGTGTAAATCCTTACCTATTATCCAAATACAACCTTACTTCATTGGATGTGTACAATGCCATTCAAAAAAGTAATATCAATGTAGGTGGTGATGTGATAGAACGCAACGGGCAATCTTATGTAGTAAGAGGCATCGGCGTTTTAAACAATATCCATGAGATCGAGAATATCATTGTAACAAAGATCAATGGCGTACCCATTGTTGTTAAGAATATTGCACAAATTGTAGAAGCCGGAAAACCAAGACTGGGTTGGGTTACAAGAGATAAACAACCTGATGTGCTCGAAGGTATCGTTGTAATGCGTAAGGGTGAGAACCCTGCTATTGTATTGGAAAGAGTTAGGGCAAAAGTGGATGAATTGAATAATAGTATTCTCCCCAAAGATGTTAAGATCGATACCTTCTATGATCGTACCAATCTGATGGACTTTGCCCAGGAAACAGTGATCCATAATCTCTTGGAAGGTATCATCCTCGTAACGGTGATCGTATTGTTATTCATGGCCGATTGGAGAACAACGGTAACGGTAAGCATTATCATTCCTTTATCCTTATTGTTTGCATTCATGTGTATGCGCATTAAGGGCATGAGTGCAAACTTATTAAGCATGGGTGCTGTGGATTTCGGTATCATCATCGATGGCGCTGTGGTGATGGTAGAAGGTTTGTTTGTTGCATTGGATAGTCGTGCCCGTGAAGTAGGCATGGAAAAATTCAATAAACTAGCCAAACTAGGTTTATTCAAAACAACAGGAACTGAAATGGGTAAAGCCATATTCTTTTCCAAACTGATCATCATCACTTGTTTGATCCCCATTTTTGCATTTGAGAAAGTAGAAGGAAAGATGTTCTCTCCCCTCGCCTACACATTAGGTTTTGCTTTACTGGGCGCATTGCTCTTCACGCTAACATTAGTGCCTGCTTTGTCAAGTATTTTATTGAAGAAAAATGTAAGAGAAAAACATAATCCCATTGTTATCTTTTTTGAAAAATCCATAGAAAGGTTATTCACGATCACTTACCGCAGTCCGAAGACAAGCATTGCCGTTGCATTGGCAGTAATGGCAGTAACATTTTTTTCCGTTCGCTTTTTAGGAACAGAATTTTTACCCGCATTGGATGAAGGTGCATTATGGGTAGAAGCAGAATTGCCCATGAGTGTATCCTTGCCTGAAGCAAATTTGATCAGCAATAAAATGGTGGATATACTTCGTGAATTTCCCGAAGTAAAACAAACACTGGCACAGGTGGGTAGAACCAATGACGGCACCGATCCAAAGGGTTTTTTTGATGTGCAGATACAGGTTGATCTCATTCCAAAAAAGTTATGGAAAAGAAATATAACCGAAGAGGAACTGATCGAACAAATGGATAAGCAATTAAGCAAATTGCCGGGCATTGTATTAAATTATTCTCAGCCCATCAGAGATAATGTGGAAGAAGCTGTTGCAGGGGTTAATGCAGCATTAGCAGTTAAAATATTTGGTACTGATTTCAATACATTGGATAGTTTATCAAAACAGGTTGCCAAGCAATTAAGAACAGTTCAGGGTATTGAAGATCTGGGTATCTTAAAAAATCTTGGACAGCCAGAATTCCGGATTGAATTAGATCAGGAAAGAATGGCATTGTATGGAGTAAACACTGCAGATGCAAATTCCGTGATCGAAATGGCAGTAGGTGGTAAAGCTGCCACTGAATTATATGAAGGTGAAAGAAGATTTGATGTAAGGGTACGTTATCCGAAAGATTTTCGTGACACCAAAGAAAAGATCGAGAACCTGATGGTTCCTTCTCAGGATAGCAGTAAGATCCCTTTAAAAGAGATCTCTGATATAGTTACATTAACAGGTCCAGCATTTATTTATCGCGATAATAACAGCAGGTATATTGCCGTAAAATTTTCCATTAGAGGAAGAGATCTTGGAAGTACGATTGCAGAAGCGCAGCAAAAAGTAAATGCTGCAATTAAATTCCCTACTGCATACTTCATTACATGGAATGGAGAGTTTGAAAATCAGCAAAGGGCAAGTGCAACTCTAGCCAGAGTAGTACCCATTTGTTTATTGGCTATTTTCCTGATACTCTTTATCACATTCGGCAATGTAAAAGATGCAGTATTGACCATTCTGAATGTGCCTTTTGCATTGATTGGCGGAATATTGGCATTACATATCACAGGCATTAATTTCAGTATTAGTGCAGGAATTGGTTTTATTGCGTTGTTTGGGGTCTGTATACAAAATGGTGTGATCCTCATCAGTGTTTTTCAAAAGAACCTTACCAACAAAATGCATATTCACGAGGCAATTAAACAAGGTGTTATTTCGAGGGTTCGTCCTGTTGTAATGACAGCATTAATGGCTGCCATCGGTCTGTTACCCGCTGCCATCAGTACAGGTATCGGCAGTGAAACACAAAAACCATTGGCCATTGTTGTAATAGGCGGATTGGTGACCTCCACCATATTAACACTTTTAATTCTTCCTGTAATTTATTCTTTGGTATATCAAATGATACATAAAAGAGAAAACAGGAGGTTATTAAGCAAGTTGGGTGCAGTAAGTCATTAACAAATAGAAAGAATCATTTTTCAAATAACCCCAGCAATTGTTGGGGTTATTTTTTTATAAATAGCGGGCAATATTGAACTGACAATTTTTAAACGAACCCTTACATTGATGCATTGTATCTATTCATTGCAACTGTCCTACACTAAATAAGCTTTACATAAATGGGGAGTAACTAAGTAAATTGTAAAACTTATGAGTTCAACGAAGAAAGAGGGCCGTCCTCCCATTTATCCAACGGAGTTAAAGATTGTTATAGCCAGAGAGTACCTTAC
>CAIKTE010000304.1 GCA_903830285.1 uncultured Chitinophagaceae bacterium
TCTAAACGACCGTTTAGAAGTCCGCATCATACTATTTCTGATGCGGGATTGATCGGTGGGGGCAGTATTCCACAGCCGGGAGAAATTTCACTGGCGCATAACGGAGTTTTATTCCTGGATGAGCTGCCCGAGTTTAAAAGAACTGTATTGGAAGTGATGCGACAACCAATGGAAGAAAGAAAAGTAACAATTTCTCGTGCAAAAGTATCATTGGATTTCCCCGCTAATTTCATGTTGATCGCGTCGATGAATCCTTGTCCCTGCGGATTTTATAACCACCCTGAAAAAGTATGTACTTGTCCGCCCGGCGCTGTTCAAAAATACCTGAATAAGATTTCAGGACCCTTATTGGACAGAATTGATCTGCATGTGGAAGTAACGCCTGTTGCTTTCAGTGAATTGAGCAATATGAATGCAAAAGGTGAGAACTCGGCCAATATCCGTGAACGTGTGATGAAAGCAAGAGAGATACAAACCGAACGTTATAAAAACAGCAACGGCATTTATGCCAATGCACAGATAGGCAGTAAACAATTACGCGAAATATGTGCTATTGATATGGTGGGTGAAACTTTATTGAAAAAAGCAATGGAGCGATTGAATCTGTCTGCGCGGGCATATGATCGTATCTTAAAAGTGAGCAGAACCATTGCAGATCTGGCTTTTAGTGAAAACATAAAACCCGAACATCTGGCTGAAGCCATTCATTATCGGAGTCTGGATAGAGAAGGTTGGGCCGGTTGATCCAATATCTTATTTGTCCATCCCTCTTTTATTTTGCATCTTTGCGTCTTCGTCCTTTCTTTTTCGGCATGGGTTTGTCGTCATATTTATCTTTTATAAAATCTTTGCATGTACGTAGCTATCTGGAATAAATATTTGCCCATTATCAGGATCTTGTTAAAAAGAGCCGTTACAGCCGAGCAGGTGCTTGATCTGAACCGTATTGACTTTGAAAGAGCCGGAAGCGGACGAAAAGCCGGATATAAATTCGTGATCGAGTTTAATAAAGGAAGGGTAAGTAATATCATCAGCGGTATTCCTCTGGCAGCAGATCTGGCGCAGGTCTTGATGGAAGACAGTGCTGCAAAAGCTATTTTAACAGCTAATAATTTTTCTATTGGTTTGAATACCAAATTTAAAGTAACGATCATCTGTACAAGTCCGGGTGAAGTGTTGATAGAAGAAAAAGACGTTGAAGTGAGTGACTCTCTGTAGGACTTCTTGAATTTTTAAACTGAATCATCGATCTGTAGTTCCACCTCAAAAAATAATTTTTCCTTTCTACAATATCCGTATTGACCATTCGTCTTTCTGAATAAGATGAACGGAGCAGATATCTTAGCGGGATCAATGGCGGACAATCAAAGACGCAATATCACCACAGTAATTAATGATTACAGCAAGCGCTTGCTGGGTTTCATTCGTAAACGTGTGAGCAATGAAGCTGATGCGGAAGATATTCTGCAGGATGTATTCTATCAATTGATTGGCAATACACAGCCCATTGAACAACTGACCGGATGGTTATTTACAGTTGCCCGAAATAAGATCACAGACAAAAAACGTAAACACAAACCCGAATTATTAGAAGATCTTTTTTCTGATTCCGATGCTGAAGAGATGTTGAACTGGACAGAATTATTTTTTGACATAGATAATAATCCAGAAACCGATTATCTGCGTTCATTGTTTTGGGAAGCGCTGAACAATGCATTGAACGAATTACCTGAAGAGCAGAAAAGCGTTTTTGTTTTGAATGAACTGGAAGGTATTCCCTTCAAAGAAATAAGCGAACAAACAGGTGCATCTGTAAATACATTATTGTCACGCAAACGTTATGCTGTACTGCATTTGAGAGAAAGATTGCAAACACTGCGTGATGAATTATTAAACTATTAAAAATTAAAAACATGAAAAGATTTTGGAAGAAAAATCCGATACTATTTATTTTCATTGCCATTGGGATCATCCTTTTAGCAATTGGCGCCATTGCATTGTTAAGCTATATCGTAATGAGTTTATGGAATGCTGTTCTGGTTAGTGTTCTGGCTGTGAAAGCAATTACATTCTGGCAGGCATTAGGTATACTGATATTGAGTAAGATCTTATTCGGGGGTTTTGGAAAGGGATGTGGACATCGCAGACATCATGCCTGGAATGATAAGATGAAAGAGAAATGGGAAAAGATGAGTCCCGAAGAAAGAGATGAATTCAAACAGCAATGGCGTAATAAATGCCATGGCTGGAGAGGATTTGGGGAATCTACTCCCAATACCCCTGCAGAATAAATCTCAAACCCAAAATCATTGCTGTGGATATTTTAATTTTTAAAACAAATGTGGAAGATGTAATACAAGTGAGAAATATTTCACCGCATCTCAGCAATATTGATGGTGTTTTAAAATGGAATATTGATCTGCATGATTGTGATAAGGTATTGCGAGTGGAAGCAGATGGATTATCGCCTCATTCGATAGAAGAGATTGTACAAAATGCCGGCTATTTTTGCAAAGAGCTGGATTGACAGATACCCCGTTTTCGAAACGGGGTATTTCATTTAAAAACGGTCTTGTTTTTTAACTGATAGTTGTATCTTGTTCAATCCAAAACAACAAGTATGAGAAAGTTATTTTCAATATTTATTATTTCGCTTTGCATAGCTCCAACGATCAAAGCACAAAAAACAATTGCCATTAAATGTGGGCAATTACTGGATACTAAGAGCGGGCAAATACTCAACAATCAGATCATTCTGATAAAAGACAATAAAGTAGATGGTATTGTTTCTTTCAATGCATTCAAGCAGAAAACTGATTCCTTTATTGATCTTTCGAATTATTTTGTCTTACCAGGATTAATAGACACACATACCCATGTATTATTACAGGGCGATATCACCAGTGATGATTATGCAGCACAATTATTTAAAGAATCCATTCCATACAGAACGTTGCGTGCAGTAAGAAGTGCCTGTATTTCATTACAAAATGGTTTTACAACTATTCGGGATCTGGAAACAGAAGGTGCCATGTATGCAGATGCTGATATTAAAAAAGCGATCAATAATAATGTGATCTCAGGACCACGAATGTTTGTTGCAACAAGGGCGATCAATACTGTAGGGCATTATCCCATCAGCCCTAAAGAATTTAACTGGGAACTGGATCTACCCAAAGGCATTCAAGAGATCAATGGTGCTGATGAAGCACGCAGAGCTGTTCGTGAACAAATTGCACATGGAGCAGACTGGATAAAGATCTATGCCGACAGAGGATATTACCAATTACCAGATGGAAGTTTCAGAAGCCTTCCCAATTTCACAGCAGAAGAAATAAATGCGGTAGGCGATGAAACCATCAAAAGCAGAAAAAAATTAGCTGCACATGCGATGACGAGGGATGGAATTTTGGCAGCCATCAATGCAGGCGCAATTAGTATTGAACATGGCAGCGGTATGGATGATGAGTGCATTAAATTGATGATCCAGAAAAATGTGTATTGGTGCCCTACCATCTACGTGAATGAATATGTTGCAGAAGGAAGAGCAAAAGCCGGAAATAGTATCAATCTTCAATTTAAACAGGCAGCCCCCGCTTTATTTAAAAAGGCATTAAATGCAGGAATTAAAATTGTGTATGGTACTGATATCGGCGGTTACGATTGGAATTTACCACAGGCAAAAGATTTTGAGTACATGGTGCAATGGGGAATGAATTCAATTAAAGCGATCCAAACAGCAACAACAGTAGCTGCCCAATTATTGGATCAGGAAGGATTGATCGGTGAAATAAAAACAGGTGCATTCGCTGACATCATTGCTGTAAAAGGAGACCCAACAAAAGATATCACATTATTGCAGCAGGTACAATGGGTAATGAAAGACGGTATTGTTTATAAAACATCAAAATAAAATAACCTAATTGCTATAAATCATGACTGATTGTCAATTATATCTGTCAAGCATATTTATTGTAAGCAAACAGGAACAAATTACACTATGAAAATATTAATGCAATATCTCAAGCCGTATAAATGGATGATCGCATTGGCTTTGTTACTGGCAACGATCAATCAGGTCTTCTCCATGCTTGACCCCTTATTTTTTGGTAAGATGTACGACATATTTGCCGTGCACCCTTTTCAGAAAGGGCAATACATTGTTGAGCATATCATCAATGAAAATGGAAAAGCGGAAGACAGAAAAATATTTCATCCATCCGGAACTAGAACGCAGGCAGAATTTATCTGGGGTGTACTTGGTTTTCTCGGCATATTGATCAGTGTTGCCATGGTTTCAAGAATTGCGAAAGCATTTCAGGATTATTCAGTGAACGTTATTGTTCAAAAATTCGGTGCTACCATCTTTACAGATGGATTAAAGCATAGTATGAAATTACCTTATCAGGATTTTGAAGACCAGCGCAGCGGTGAAACATTATCGATCTTAACGAAGGTTCGTGCCGACACAGAAAAATTCATCGGCTATTTTATTAATGTTTTATTTGGAATTATCGTTGGAATTGTTGTGGTATCAGTATATGCATTCAGTAAACACTGGAGCATCATGCCTACTTATGTTGTTGGAATTGCATTACTGTCGTGGCTAACGAATGTATTGAGCAGGAAAATAAAGATGATCCAGAAGACCATTGTTAAAGAAACGACAATGCTGGCCGGTACAACAACAGAAAGTTTACGCAATATTGAATTGGTAAAAAGCTTGGGGCTGACTAATCAAGAAATAAAACGACTCAATAATAACACTTATAAAATTTTAGGATTAGAATTAAGAAAAGTAAAAAGCATACGTGCATTAAGCTTTGTACAAGGAACATTTGTAAATATGCTGCGTCAGTTCATCATGTTCATTTTAATGTGGCTGATATTTAATGGCAAGTTGACCCCCGGAGAATTAATGACATTAACTTTTTACAGTTTCTTCATATTTGGTCCGTTGCAGGAAATCGGGAATATTATTTTAAGTTACCGCGAAGCAGAAGCATCCATCAATAATTTTCACAACCTGATGATCAGACCAATTGATCACACACCCGATCATCCCAAACATGTTGGTATCATTGAAGAACTGGAATTCAATAATATTTCTTTCAAACACCAGACCGCACAATTCAAAGCATTGGATGATATTTCATTCGATGTGAAAAAAGGAGAAACCATTGCATTTGTTGGACCAAGTGGTGCCGGGAAAAGTACATTGGTAAAATTATTGGTTGGACTATATCGCCCACAGGAAGGAAAAATATTTTATAATAATATTGATGGCAATGATCTGAGTTTTGATGAGATCCGTAACCAGATCGGTTTTGTAACGCAAGACACACAATTGTTTGCAGGTACTATCAAAGAAAATTTATTATTTGTAAGCCCCGACGCGACAGAAGAAGATCTGAATGATGCTTTGGATAAAGCTAGCTGCAATAAATTATTATCTAGGGCTGAGAATGGCATTGACACTATGATTGGCGAAGGCGGATTAAAATTAAGCGGAGGAGAGAAACAACGTATTTCAATTGCACGTGCATTATTACGCAAACCGCATCTTTTGATATTTGACGAAGCAACTTCGGCATTGGATTCTATTACTGAAGAAGAGATCACAAATACCATCAGAAGGATTTCGGAAGAAAAAGCACAGATAACAGTCATGATCGCACATCGTTTAAGTACCATCATGCATGCTGATAAAATTTATGTTTTGGAAAAAGGTCAGGTCGTTGAAACGGGAAGTCATAATGAATTGGTTGCTGAAAAAGGTCTGTATTATGCCATGTGGCGTCAGCAGATCGGCGAGAGGAAACTAATGGCAGCAATGGTAAATTAAAATAATGAAAGATGAGTTATCATGGATAACTCATCTTTCATCAAAATATTTTATTTCTGTGATGCAGCCCAATTGTCCATATATCTTTCAAAAACAACTAAGGGCATTGCCCCACCAGATAAGATGGCATCATGAAAACTTTTGATATTGAATTTTACTCCCAAATTTTTTTGATATTTTGCTTTCAATTCTTTGATCTTTAATTCTCCTGTTTTATACGCTAAAGCCTGTGCAGGATTCGCCATATATCGTTCAACTTCTGAAACTGAAGGCTGTTCCGCTCTTCCGCCTTTGTCCATCATATATTTGATAGCTTCTTCTCTTGTCAATTTGCCTGTATGCATTCCAACATCCACTACCAATCGTATGGATCTGAAAAGCTCTGATTGATATGCTGCTAATTTTTGATAAGGATCTTTGTATAAGCCTAACTCATCTCCTAATGACTCTGCATATAATCCCCATCCTTCTGCAAAAGCTGAGTTATTATAAAATTTTCGAGCTTTAGGAAGATCCATATTTTCCTGCTGTAATGAAATTTGAAAATGATGGCCCGGAATAGCTTCGTGTGCAAATAAACTCTCCATTCCTACGCTATTATATTTTGTTGCATCAACGATCGGCACATTGAAAAAACCGGGTCTGCTCCCATCGGTGGTACCTGATTGATAATTTGCTGCGGATGTGGAAGCTTTGAATTTATCGATCGCTCTTACAGCAAATTGCGTTTTAGGAACGATATTGAACAACCTTTTTAAATTGGGCTCTATTCTTGGCAAGATCGAACTGAAACTGTCTAATATTTGTTCATCAGTTTTAAATGGAAAGAATTTTTTATCAGTTAAAGTATAATCATACAATTCTCGTACCGTTCCTTTAAATCCAATTTGTATTTTTAATTTTTCAATTTCATTTGTTATTCTGTCAACTTCTTTCAAACCCGTTTCGTAGATCTCTTCCGGTTTCTTATTAGTTGTCGTGAAATCTTTTATTAAATGCTGATAGATCTCTGCACCATTTGGCATAGCGCTTAAACCCGCAGTAGATCTCGATTTCGGTAAATAGACATTTTTAAAATAATCTGCCAATTTTTTATAGGCAGGAATAATAGTGTTATTTAATGCGGATAAGTAAGCAGATCTGATATTTGCTTTTTCATTGTCGGAAAATGAAGATGGCATGTTTTTAACTGGTCCGTAAAAAATATTTTTGAGGGTATCAGTTACTGTTTGCGCTTCTAACTGAGGGATGACTTTTATAACCAACGCTTTCGGAAGTACCATTCCAATAGCGATCCCTTTATTGCAATTGGCTATAGCGGTATCTGCCCAATCGGTAAAGGCATTGACTCTTTTAAGCCAATTCTCATAATCCTTTACTGTTTTAAAAGGTTGAATATCTGCACCTGATCCAAGAGAAGGTAATACATTTGGTAAACTTCTAAATTGATTAACAGGCATGTACTCTAAATGCAACTTTTCTTTTTCGAGTGCTAATTCAATTTGAAATTGAATAATATCATAAGATATTTTATCAAAAGAACTCAAGTCCTTTCCTTTGAAAACTGACAATAGTTTCTGATATTTTACATAGTAATTATGCTGTTTTAAAAGATAAGGGGCCGAGATATCATTTGGCAACAAATCATTGTATCTATAGTCTCCTCTCGATGTTGCGTTCATTGGTCTCAGAATTAAACCCTCTTCATAATAATCATCCAACACTTTATTGAATGATTCATTCTTTACAGGCTTCTGTGCAATAACTGAGAATAAGAAACTTAATGCTAATAAAAGGCTTGCTAATTTTGAAAAGAGTTGTGTTGATCGCATGAATTTGGTTTAGGCTTTAAATGTACCATTCAGCAAAATACTTAATCCTTGTCAAATTTCTTTTTGAAATAATCAAATACAGATGGATCTTCTAATCCTTCAATATCACTCAATTCCAATTCAATGGCTTTGGTACTGAGTTGAATTTCGAGTAATGATAATAAAAGAGATGCAACAAAAGAAATAAGACTCAATGCGAAGATGGCATGCGCCCATCCCATTGCTTCAATATAGATACAATACATGCATACAATGGACAATAAAAAAGTAAGCACCCCGAATGCCTGCATATTTTTGATGAGTTTTAAGCGATACCGAAGGTTTCTGATCTGCCCATGAATGATATGTTTCTGTTCCTGACTTTGGTATTTTTCGTTCAAACTTCTTACTCTGTTTGATAATGCCAGGAAACGATTGGTGTGCGCAAGCATCACCAGACTAATGGCAGGAAATAATAATGCGGGTGTGTTGATTGAGATGTCCATGACCGTAATTTACTCAACAATATTCAACATAAAAAACAGCGGCACAAATTGTCTCTGAACTGCTATTATTAACAAATGAATATTTTAGCCGTAAACTTCAGTATTTCATGGTATCAAGTGTTGCATCGCACACTTCAAAACTTAAGCAATGTTGTTTCTATGATACTTTCTTCAAATTATAATTCAACGGGAAATCCATTTTAAAAGAAATATTTCTTCCCATATTATAGATTCCATGTTCACGAGAATCCCCCGGGTAAGCGGTAAAATATTTCAAACGGCTTAAATGATCCCAATAAGTAAGATCGAATAAATTATTGGCCATCAGATAAACGCTACAAATAATTTTGTTTTGCTTGTTTACAAAACTGCCGCCAGCACCTGCATTAAATAAAGTATAACCCGGCGTTCTTGTTTCAGTTCCGTATGCAGTATATACCTTGTTTTGATTGGCATAATATTCCATCTGCAGTTTTACAAATGCATGTTTGATATTGAAATGCTTTACATCAAAATCAATTCTTAATTCAGAGTTTCCATGTAATGGCGGAATGAAAGGCAGATATTTTTCAGTATCAGGAACAGCTGTTCCCGCAACACCAATATTTTGGGCATAGACAACTGATAAACTATTTTCAAAGTGAACTGCTTTATAAGGATGCAGGTCAATACTTAATTCTCCGCCGTATAAATTAGCACGGGATGCTTGAAATTTAAATGTCTGGGGAGTACCTGAACCTGCAATAACAGAATCTGCTCCATTAGCACCTATTAGCTTTTGATTATAAATATAATTGCTTATGAAATTATTAAACAAGTTGAGCTCTATGACGGCAAACTTGGATGAGAAAACAAAACCAATATCCTGTTGTAAGCTAAATTCGGGCTTAAAATTCTCATTGCCTATTTGATAAAAATTAGTTCCCGGATGAACACCATTAGCAGAGATCTCGGAAATGTTTGGCGCCCTGAAACCTCTGGAAATATTGGCTTTTACAGCAATTTTATCTGAAAAATTATAAGTTGCACCTACACTGCCGGATACGCCCGAGAAAGTATTAGAATATTTTGAGAATTCTTTTTCGGCACCAATAGTATCTACTCCATATACAGGTTTATCAAAATGGCTGATCGGGTCTTCCTTATAATATAATTCGTCGTTTTGATACGACCGAACATCATAACGCAAACCTCCGGCAATATCAAGTTTGCCAAAAGTTCTCTTTGCAGTTGCAAATGGGCCAAAATCAAATTGATGATATGAAGGAATGATAAATTCCGTTCCGTTCGTAACTGTATTTTGCTGGAACATTCCGTTCACCCCCAAAGTGATGCTCCAATCGTCAATATCTTTTAATGAGTATTTGATATCATAATTAAATGAATTCAATTGCAAATATAATCCCGGAACATTCTGATAAGGAATTTGAGGATGACTGAATTCTCTTCTCACGCTTCTTTGCAAGCCTAGATTGACCAGCAATCTTGATCCGTCGTTTAAAATAAAATTATTCGCTGAGAAGACCCTGTAATGCTGTACATGCTGATGTAAGATTTCTATCTTATAACTGTTAAGATCAGCATCAGAAACAATTTGTCTAATAGTATCTGCTTCTGTGATCTGTCTGGTAAATTTCCATGTTGTGCTGTCTCTGCTCCCATCCGGAATTTCTTGAAGATCATCATACATTACAAAATCAAGATGCGAATAACCCCATTTTCTATGAATCCCAATAGATGCATTAGCATCAGTTTCTTTAAATGCTGTACCAAAGACCCTCCCATCAATTTTGTTTTGATAGTCGATAGCCTGCTTATGAGATATTCTTGCCAACCACTCTACGCCATTCTTTGTTGCACTTAACATTCCTGAACCTCCAAACATTTTATTATTCGTTTGATAGTCGGCTACTATGTCACCTACCATTTTTCCTTCCTGGGCAGGTTGTGTGGGAATTAAATTTACAACACCGGCTAAAGCATCTGAGCCATAACTCAAGCTGGCAGGGCCTTTTATCACTTCAACTCTATTTACTGCATATTGATCCACTTCTATACCGTGTTCATCACCCCATTGCTGCCCTTCCTGTCTGATGCCATCATACAATGTTAGTATACGATTATAACCTAACCCGCGGATAAAGGGCTTAGAAACATTAGGACCCGTTGTAACAGCACGTACACCCGGGATCCTTGCGATAGCATCTATGGCATTGGTATTTAAATTGGTAACCAAATAATCATGGCTTACTGAAACAATGGGTACAGGATTTCTTTTGATCTGTGTTGCCTTGGATGTACCCGTTACAACCACTTCGCTTATTTCTGCAGCACTTTCATCCAGGCTAAAGTTTTCGTGAACGGTTGCACCTTTTATAATGATATTTCGAGTAATGCTTTTATAGCCTTCAAATTTTATTTCGATCAGAAAAGTGCCCGCCGGAATATTTTTAAAAATATAATTACCCATTGAATCTGCAATAACACCCAACTTCAGATCAGAAATATAAACAGTAGCGCCAGACAAGGGTTGATTGGTCTTTTTATCAGTAATAGTTCCTGCTAAAGAAGATTTTTCTGGCGGAGATTTATCAACTGTATTTGCCAATAATAATCCAGGGAAAATACAGAGAAATAAAAAGACTTTAATAATGGAAAATATCAGTAAGAATTTTTTCATGATGATGTTTTGTTCGAATAAATTTCATCTCACTTTGAAAAGCGAATGAATGATTTAAAAAGCTCAACATGAAAATGGCGGTCCTCTTAAAAAACAGCGACCGACATAAGAGAAAACCGACTCGTCCTCTTTTTCAAAAATAAGGTTTATAAAATTCGGATAAAATTGAATATTGATATTTGAAACAGAAAAAAGGAAAGAGGATTCAACAACAAGGTGATCTAATTGACAATTAAATCCTGCCTTGGAAAGATGTGATGATGAATTTTCAGAATAAAGTTTACTACTGATAGTAGAATCGGTATGGTTCGCAAATAGATGATGCAAGACCCTTTTTGGAGCTGCCGCAAACAGAAAAACCAGCAATAACAATATTGCAGATGCTTTTTTAAGACTCAGTTTATGTTTATAAAAATGAAACATTGTTGCAATTATAAGAATATCTTCGAACTAATCTAACAAAAATTATTCCACGATTCACCGAATTTCAATTCTAAAGCAAATTTTAATAAGCAGCATTTACAATGTATTTATGTCCTATATTTAAGGGGTAAATATTATCCCTCAATGACAGAACAAGCAATAATAGCGGGCTGTTTGCATAATGACCCCTCCTCGCAAAGGGAATTATACAGCAGATATAGCCCCAAGATGTTGTCAGTATGTTATCGTTTCGCGCAAAATCGAGAAGATGCCGAAGATATGTTGCAGGAAGGGTTTATCAAGATTTTCACGCAGATACATACTTTTCAGAATAAGGGTGCATTCGAAGGTTGGATAAGAAGGATTATTGTTCATACCTGCATCAATTTTTTGAAGAAGTATAAAAAGTTCAACGAGAATGTAGATTTGATATACGCGCAAAACCAACCTGCTAAAGAAGAAACCATTCCTTCTATCATGCAGGGAAAACAGGTAATTGAATGTATCAGACATTTACCTGTAGGTTATAAAACAGTATTGAATTTATATGCGATCGAAGGATTCAGTCATAAGGAAATTGGGGCCCTTTTAGATATTGAGGAAAGCACCAGCCGAAGCCAATATACAAGGGCAAAAGCAATGCTAGAGACAATATTAACCAAAAAGAGAATTATTGATAAGCCAAAAGAAGATTTCAAATGGCTTGCAGTTTTGAATAAATAGATGCTGTGCGATAATGGAAAACAATTACAATACAAACGACGAACTGGAGCAATACCTCAAGGATGAGGCGGATGGTCATAAAATGTATCCTTCTGAACATGTTTGGGAAAACATACGTACAGAGATACATGGTAACCCATCTTGGCCTGCACTTACATTTATTGCTATAGCCGTTATTTTAACATTAACTGTTTCCACTCTCTATAACTATCCGCCTAAAACTATCATTATCAAAACAAATACAATTGTTCAGAAATTGGACAATGTAGTTACCAATGCAGCACCAGAAACAGACAATTCCATTAATAGTGAATCGCTTGATCAACAAATAAATCCCAATAATTATACTGCTGTAACATTGGCTGCGATTAATGATCGCAATAATATTGACGCCTATATAGCAGCTACCGAAGATCTGGTCAACCAAAAAAGAGTATCGATACCAACTGATATTGTTGAGCAAGCCAAATCATCCGTTAACAATGTACCGGCTCCAGTGTCAAAAGCAATGTTGCTTGCAGAAGGAACCATTTTCTCTGAAGAAATGCAAGCCGATATCAATGAATTATCAACTGCAGAAAACACAACTACTAATTCAACTTCAAGGAAGAGTAAGTATGAAAATATATCTCAAAAAAAACTTACTGTTTCATCTGATGAAAATATTGCCGATACTTATTTGAATGATTTTGCTTTTGAACCTAAAAAACATGGACTAAAACCAACAGGGATTGAATTGCAATTTTATGTTACCCCTTCTACTAGCTATCGCAAATTAGAAGAAGATAAATCAAGATTGAATTTTACATCTCCTTCAGCACTGGCTCTTTCCCAAAGTTCGACAGCAAATGTAAACAACAGCGTACATCATACACCTGCATTGGGCATTGAAGTAGGTGCCGGTATTTTATACAATCTTACTCCCAACTTTAAAGTAAAAACAGGGTTACAATTCAACATTCGTCAATATAATATAGATGCCACTCAGTCTTATGGCATGGCTACAATTGCATTTGTTCAAAACAATCATTTAGACTCAGTAAGTATATTCTCAATGTTTGGAAATACAGGCGCGAATGGCTATTATAGTACTACAATAGATAATAAATTGTATCAGATCTCCATACCCATAGGATTTCAATGGGATTTTCTTCAAGGCAAAAAACTGGGTTTAAGCGCAAGCGCTTCTATACAACCAACATTTACCCTGAATAAGAATGTTTATATGATCTCTACTGATTATAAATATTATGCAAACGGTGCCCCTTTCATCCGTAAATGGAATTTTAATTCCAGTGTAGATTTAAATGTTACCTACAAAACAGGAAATGTAAAATGGTATTTTGGTCCTCAAATTCGTTATCAGCATTTACCAACTTATAATGATGTTTATCCAATCAAAGAATACCGCCTGGATTATGGCTTTAAAATCGGAATTACCACTCCTATATTCAAGTAACTTTTTCTCTTTTCGTGATTAATTTAAGTATTAGTATGCCTGTTTAAGAATAATTTTGTGCATGTTCAAATACATCACCTTATTTTTTATAATTGCTTTACTATTCTTTCAATGCAAGGAGAAGATAAAACCTGCGACATCGCATTTACCATCGACTGACACAGCAGCATTTTTTCCTGTAAATAATTTTATCAAAGATGATATTAAAGACATAGAGCAAAATCCTTATCATCTCTATAAAATAACCAATCACCATCCGGGTTCAAGAGATTCGTCAACAATTTCAATAGAAGAATTTTTGCAACTCGCCAACAGTTTCCTTTCAAAAGATATTTCTACAACAGTATTAAAGCCCTTATTTCAGGAATCTGTTTTTCACGACCTTACTACAAAAAGCATCACTATCAACTATACTGCAATTGATTCTTCATCAGACATACAAAATATTTCTGTCTTATTGGATGATAAAACCAATAAATTGAAAAGGGTTTTTATTAGAAGCTCTTACACAAATGGAGATTCTCTGTTTATCGAACAGGATAATTGGAAAGCAGGTAAAAGTTTTCAAATTATTAAATCAGCCTCTGTAAAAAACGGGGACCTAAGTGAATTCGAAACCACCGTTATCTGGAATGACAAACCTTATCATTAGAAATGACCGCAGCACAATTTCAACATATCGCAGCTAACATTCCGCATCAACCCGGCATTTATAAATACTTTGATAAAAGTAAAGAGTTGATCTATGTAGGCAAGGCAAAGGACCTTCGAAAGCGGATAAGTTCTTATTTCACTAAAACATTTACCAGTTATAAGACACATGAATTAGTTCAACGTATTCACCATCTTGAATTCACCATTGTGGACTCGGAGCAGGATGCTTTCTTATTAGAAAATGCACTCATCAAGCAGTTTCAACCTAAATACAATATCAACTTAAAAGATGATAAAACTTATCCTTTTATCGTTATAAAAAAAGAACCTTTCCCAAGAATATTTTTGACCAGAAAAAGAATAAATGACGGCTCTGAATATCTAGGCCCATTCACTTCTGCAGGAAGAGTAAGAGAACTGATCAGTTTTATCAAACAATTTATTCCACTCAGAAATTGCAAGTTAAATTTATCCGATTCAAACATCCAGAAAAATAAGTTCAAAGTTTGTCTCGAATACCATTTGGGCAATTGCAAAGGACCTTGTGAAAACTTGCAAACTGCACAGGACTATGCAGAAGGCATACAGCAGATCCGTGAAATATTAAAAGGGAATTTAAGTAGTGTGATCGATCACTTTAAAAAAGAAATGCGTGAACATGCCGCTGATCTTGCATTTGAAAAAGCCGAATTGATCAAGAAGAAAATTGAGCACTTGGAAAATTATAGATCCAAATCTGTTATAGTTAGTGCTCATTTGAATAATGTGGACGTATTTTCTATTTTAAAAGAAAACAATTTGGCTTACGTTAATTATCTGATGGTCCAAAACGGTACAATCGTTCAAACACATACCGTTCAGTTGGAAACCAAACTGGAAGAAACTGATGCCGATGTATTAAGTTTTGCTATTATTAATCTCAGAGAAACGTTTAATAGCTTGTCAACAGAGATCATTGTCCCTTTTATTATAGAATATCCGGATTCCGCTATCAGCATCACTATTCCTAAAGCCGGTGACAAAAAGAAATTACTCGATCTTTCTTTAAAGAATGTGAATTATTATAAAGAAGAAATCAGAAAGAAAAAAATCTTGCATCTTGAAGGAAAAACAGATACTGAAAAAAAAGATATACTCTATCAACTTAAAGATCTCTTGCAATTAAGTGAACTACCCATACACATTGAATGCTTCGATAATTCAAATTTTCAGGGATCTTACCCTGTTTCTGCAATGGTTTGTTTTAAAGACGGGATACCCAGTAAAAAAGACTATCGTCATTTTAATGTAAAGACCGTAAAGGGTATCAATGATTTTGCAACAATGAAGGAAGTTGTATACAGGCGTTATAAACGATTGCTTGAAGAAAAGCAACCACTTCCGCAATTGATCATTATTGATGGCGGTAAAGGGCAATTAAGTGCCGCACTGGAAAGTATTAAAGCTTTAGATCTGATAGGAAAGACGACTTTAATTGGATTAGCAAAAAATGAAGAAGAGCTCTTCTTTCAGGGGGATACAAATTCAGTTAAACTACCCTGGGAAAGTAATAGTCTGAAACTAATCAGAAGAATACGAGATGAAGTACACAGATTAGGCATCACATTTCATCGCAACAAAAGATCGAAGGGGGCTTTTAAAAATGAACTGGAAGAAATAAAAGGTATAGGCAAAAATACAATAGACGAATTATTAAAAAAGTTCAAGTCAGTAACTACCATTCGAAATAAATCGATCGCTGAATTGACTGAAATAATCGGAGAAGCAAGATCAAAATTGGTCTGGAATTATTTTAATGAGAAGAAGAATTGAGCCCTTAAAAAACAAAAAAGGGCCAGGATAAAAATCCAGCCCCTTTTTTAAAATCCAATATCCTATGAAAAACCGTTACGAAAGTATAGAATAGTTAACAATAAAACAATAAGTTTAATGTTTTTTTTTAACATCTGAGGGAGATCCTAATATATAATTAAGTAAGGGGAAGCCAAAAAGCTTCCCCTTACTTAATTATATATCTAAAATGCTATAAAATAGGCTCTAATACTGCCAAAGGTCCTGTTCGTAATTGAATATCTTTTCCTTTATCTTTTCTCCCTGCCATAGCATAAATAAATGATCGTCTTTTGCTAACTGAAGTAGGTCTTTGTTCTGTGGGTTATCCAAAGTGGTTTTTACGATATAGCTGCTGAACATACGGCTTTCAAACAGATCCTCCCATGTCATTCTTGCCCCTGAATTTTTGGGATTGAAAACCTCATGGTGGGTCAGCGTTGCTCTTAAGTCGGGATAATATACCCAGAAAACAGCTTTAGAATATCTGAATGTCCTTGTACCGTCCGCATTATCGTTATAAACATCGATCATCGGTGCAATTCCTAAAATTCTCGTAAACATTCTGGAAGTGTGCTTACTGAAAACAACTTCTTCTTTTATTTCAAACTTTGAAACTTTACCCGGATCAAATTCGTCTATAATAACAGAATCCTTTTTGATTCCTTTACTTCCATCAGGATCTTTTTCCCAATCTGGTATTTCCTGATGTCTTGGTTTTCCAACTAATCCCTGAGCAATTTGCTTATAAGTGACCGGTGTTGTAAATCTATCATCAATCGGACTAAATGCATCTACGCCGCCGTTACTTCCACCCTTTTTAACCGCATTTAATAATATGGAAATGAATCGTTGATTACCATTATCATCATCTGCATTAAAAGTAAATGGTGCATTAACCTTTTCTTTGGTATCTATTACCCTCCATACTTTTTGCCTGTATACCGCATTGTCTTCTCTGATATACTCATATTCTAGCGGGGCACGAACTTTGATGTAGGATCTATCTACGGCATTATCATTGCGAAGCGATATGCTTACAGAATCAATTCTCAAGTTAGGCGTACTATCTGCTGCTGCCAGAACACTAAGTTTGAGGCTATCTGACTTTTTTACTAAAGTCAATGAATCTGCAGTCTTGGCCACTGCATTCAAACTATCTGTTATCCGTTGCTGGTTCTTAGCCTTTGCATTGGCAGGTGCTGCATTTTTATTAGCTGTATTTTTCTTCTTTGTTTGCGCATTAGAAACAAGTACAACTAAACAAAACAGCGGCAATAAAATGAGTAATCTTTTCATATAAAATATATCTTATTATCTTAAAGTGAAAAATATACTTGGCAATTGACGTTCGCGGCCATCCGGACCCTTTACACGAATATCATCAAAGTACATTTTAGTTCCCGGCGAAGCCCTGTTCACCAAATTTGCTGCATCACCTGACCATCTGGGACCATTGTTCTGAAAATCAAGAGGTGAAGCAATTGATCCCCCATAAGCTCCCAACCTATAACTCATCACTTGAAATCGTGCATCAAAATCTGATTCCAGTAATTTTGCGATCAAACCACCCTGTGCTTTAAACTCAGCTGCCGCAATAGCCCCGCCTTTCTTCTCCGAAATAACAGCAACAGGATCTGGTAAATATTTACACCTTATTGGGAATGTGAATTTTTTTCCACCCGCATCTACAACTAATGAATTGATGCCTGTATTTGTTGGGCTGATGATATATTCTCCATTACCCAGATTTTTAACATCCCCACCACCTGTAAAACTAACTTTTACTTTTTCGCTTCCCACGCTACCGCCTGAAACATTAATCGGGTTATCAACACCTATATAGGCAACATTCATTTTTTCCAAAAATATTGATGCTCCACTTGGTGTACCCACTGTATATTTCACGATCTTAGGCACTACTGCTTTTGTACCGTCAGGTTTGGTGAACTCAATATTTACAGTCACTGAATGATCGCCAACACCTGATGCTTTTGTAGTATAGGTTACAGTTCCGTCAGGCAGTAGGTTTTGATAAGATCCGTTAATGGTGATATTAGGTTTTGCAGCTGCGCTGAATGCACCCACGCCTGCTGTGATATGGATTTCATCACCTTCCATCGCATAAGATTTATCAGCAGATGCAATAGCTGCAAATTGGTCATACTGAACTTTAACTTCGCCTACTTTACTATGTAAGAAATCTACAACTGCAGCTTCACTATTTTTTACATCATTTTGGAACTTGCTTAAAATAGTCAATGCAGCAATTGTTGGTGTCATATGAAAATAAGCCGTGGTCCAAGTCATTTTAGAATTACCTGATTTGGATTTAGGAACTGACAGATCTAAAGGAAGTGCGTCTTTAAATTGGTTTTTAACTTCAGGGTCAATGTCCAGGATCTGTGTTTTAAAATCATTTAATTTCTGAAGTAGATCTTTGCCTTTCCCTTTTGTATCAAATAATCTTGTAGCTGCTTCTAAATTTTCTTCCTCAAATTTTTCTTCTCCGTTTTCAATATGAGAATGTGCTTCTTGTTTCAATTCAGTCTTTAGTGCATCAATATAATTATACACATCATCCGAGATCTTCTTAGCCTTGTCTGCTTCAGGTTTATAAATTAATGCCTTATCCTTTGTTTTAGGGTCACCCACCATTTCCTCAAATGATTTGAAAATAGCCTGATTCTTCTTATCAATAATTGTATTTGCGTTATTTAAACTGTTATTAACCGTTTTAAAAGCATTGAGGATCTCCGATGATACATTCAATGCCAACATTGCTGTCAGCACCAGATACATCAGGTTGATCATTTTTTGCCGTGGTTCTTTAGGTAGCGACATTTCTATTTACAATTAATATTATGAATTTGCTTTTCTTTCAGGTATTATCTGCCATGCATTGCTGTAAGCATATTGCCATACACCTGATTCAATTTACTAAGATTAGCCGCCAATACTGAAATCTGTTCTTTTGCTTTCATGGCATCATCTGCACTGTTGCTCATGGCAGAAGAAGCTTGTGCTAATTTGCCGTAGAATTGATTCAGTGCTTTTAAATGATTATTGCTTTCCTGTAATTCCAATTCGTAAATAGTATTTAAAGAAGTCAGGTTTTTAGTTAATACCTGAACCTGTGCATGAAATTGTTTTGTGTTTTCTGATGCTGCATTAAAAGAAGCTAAAGAAGTAGTTGCCTGATGCACTGCACCGGTAACAGCACCTAAGGCTGTAGCTGCTTCTTTTGTTTTTGCAGAGAAATCATTGGTCGATTTAACAACGTCTCCAATCTCACTCATTTGGCCTACGGTTGTTGTAAGCTTTTGAAAACTTCCACTGAGTTTAGAAAGATGTTCTGGAGTAAGTCCTGCATCTGCAAACATTTTCTCCAAAGACTTTAAAGGTGATTCTTCAACGACTTTTTGCTGACCCGGAAGATGTACTTCATGATCATCCAAAGCAGGATAATATAGATATAGAAGACCGTATACCAAGAATACTCCTGCTTCAGTAGACAAACCGATCCTCAGCCATAGATCTGCATCTTCAGCATGAAGGATTTTTCTTAATGCACCCCAAATAACTACTGCCGCAGCAATAGATACGAATACGTCTACGATCTTACCGACTTTAGGAGGAATTGCAGCTGCCATTGTACTAGGTTTTAAATTTTTATTTTGGTTTAAATAAGTGGATTATTGAGTAAGAATGGTTTTTATTCTATGTCAATAATGGATATACTGAATCCGGATTTTGAAAATTGTTATTGAGATTATTTTTTCATACTCGGAGCCTTATCGATCACACAACGGAAACCGATATAAGATTTCGAAGTGTCCTGATATTCAAATGCCCTGGTACTTGTTTGCAGATAAAAGCCCACGTCTTTCCAACTACCGCCGCGTATTACTTTTCTTTTCATTAACGGAGGATCTGTATCTTTTGCATCATATCTAACGTCAGGACTCATATCAGACATGAAATTATAAGCACTTTCATTGAAGTAGGAACTTGTCCATTCTGCCACATTACCGGCCATATTATATAAACCATAATCATTAGGCCAATACGCATCTGCTCTAACAGTATAGAAACCGCCATCTTCTGCATAATTACCTCTTCCGGGTTTGAAATTTGCTAACAAACAGCCTTTCTTATTTCTGATATACGGGCCACCCCAAGGATAGGGAGAACCTGTTCTGCCGCCACGTGCAGCATATTCCCACTCTGCTTCACTAGGTAATCTGAAATCACTTTCAACAGCGAATTTTTTTCTTTCCAATGCACTGTTGAGATAATGTGTTCTCCAATGACAGAATGCAACTGCCTGTTTCCAGGTAACACCCACTACCGGATAATTCCCGAAAGAAGGGTGAGAAAAATATCTTTTGGTCATTGGCTCATTATAGGAATAAGAGAAATCTCTCATCCAAACCAATGTATCGGGATAAACATGTTCATCTCTGCGGTCAATGAAATTCTTTCTTGCTACACCTGCATTTTCTCTTTTTGCAGCTTCATACAATCTGAATGTTTCCATTCGGTAGATGATCTTGTCGGGATCAATATCTGCTTTTCCGTATAATCTGTTATCGGGGGCCAATATTAATTTGTTGCCTAATTTTTCAAGATTTGATGCATCGTATTTTATGGTACGTGCTTTCAGCCAATCGATCGCAATGGAAGAATCTCCACCACTGTTGGATGCTCCAGCTGAAGACTTAAAATAACCTAATTCTTTTGCTGCCAGTGAATCTCTTACCCACCAAACAAATTGACGGTAATCGTTATTCGTGATCTCAGTGGCATCCATCCAAAAACCCGGGATCGATACCTGCCTGTTACGTGCAGTATAATTGTAGTTGATATCCTCATCACTTGGACCCATATGAAAGGTTCCCGGCGGAATGTAAACCATTCCATGAGGCTTGCCCATGCTTTGTTTTGCAGTTGGTGAAACGCCACGCATTTGTCCGTCATCAAGTGTATTCTTTGATTTACTTTTCTTATTCAAAAAGCAGGAAGTCAAAGACAGTACCAAAAAGGACAATAAGATAAAATTAAAACGGTTCTTCATCGTAATAACTATTAACAGGTAATAACAAATATATGGTTTAAAGCGGTAGTTTATACCACAGATAAATTTGTTTACAGTAATTTTTTCTCAAGGGTAGAATTAAACGATACTCTTAAACTTTAAAATGTTGCTTCTGCCTTATTTTCAATGGCTGTGAGGGTAAATTTCACACAAAATAAGCAATCAGCTGTTACAGATTTGCAAAAGTTTTTCCAGTTCGAATATTGGCTCATCACAAACATAATCCTTACAAAGGAAAAAACCTGAATTTTCAGGCTTAAATTTTCCTTTAAGCAATGGAAATTGAGGCTGGTCCAATTGGGTAGATTGTATCAGCTTATTAGGCAAATACAAGTTCAACACCGGAAACAGATGATCTGAGGCATCTTTACCCGCTATCACAATTTCCATCGTCCCTATCACCATCACCTGCAGTACTGATGCCCAAACGCCAAAAGAGGTTGGATATTTTGTGATGGCCGAACTTAATGACCGAATGTTTTTCTCCGCAAGCTCCTTCCAATCAGGCCTATCGAATATGATGGAAAGATAAACCAGGTTATTGGCCATCACCGCATTGCCCGAAGGCGTTGCGCCATCATATACTTCCTTTTTTCTTACGATAACATCTTTTTGGTGCTGGTGCGTATAAAAGAAATACCCGCTTTCATTATCTATAAAATGTTCGATCACAAAATCTGTGAGTTCTTTTGCTTTGATGAGATAATCACTATTGCCCGTTATTTCCTGCAGATGGATATATGCCTGGATCAGATTGGCATGATCATCCAAAAAAGCGGGGATCTTCGCCTTTTGGTTTTTATATGTGTGATTCCAGTTTTGATCCACAGCTTGCATCCTATCTTCGGCAAACTGCATATTTAAAATGGCCAGCTGCCTGTATCTTTCAACTCCTGTAGCTGCAAAAGCCTTGCTGCAAGACACATTCATCAAGGCATTCCAGCCCAATAGTATCTTATCATCCAACTGCGGGCGAATGCGTTTGCTCCTTTCTTCCATCAATATTTTTCGCCATCCGTTGATCTTTTTAGTAAGATCTGCAAAATCAATTCTTTTAGATGCAGCAAAAATATCAGCAGGTTGTTTTAACCATAAAATATTGCTGTGTTCCCAATTTCCATCTTCCCGTATATCATAAAGGTCACAAAAAAGGGCAGCGTCTTCTTTCAGCAAAATTTCAATTTCGCTTTTGCTCCATGTATAAAATTTGCCTTCTACCCCTTCACTGTCAGCATCTAAAGCACTGTAGAATCCATTTTCATCGCTCAACAATTCCCTTTCAACAAATTCCATGCAATGATGGATGGTATCTGCATACATTTCTATCCTGGTAAGCTGATAGGCTTCACACATAACACCGATCAGTAATGCATTGTCGTACAGCATTTTTTCAAAATGAGGAGCCAGCCATTCATTGTCGGTACTGTATCGGGCAAAGCCGGCACCCATCTGATCGTAAATACCACCACAAATTATTTTATCCAAACTAAGCAGTGCCTGCTTTAATGCGCTTTTATCTTTTGTGAAATGGTAGTGTCTTAATAAAAATTGTATGGAAAATGTTTGCGGAAATTTGGGGGCTTTTCCAAAACCACCCCATTCTTCGTCACCCTGCTGTAAAATATTTTCTGCAATGGTCTTCAGGCTTTCGGGAAGAAATATGGTTTCATTAGTTGTTTGACCCGGTTTTTCTATTCCAAATGCATTGGATGAGATCAAATGCTCCGTCAGGTTTTCTGCCTGCGTTTTTATGGCATCATTTTTTTCATGATAGGCTTTCTGAACAGAAAGCAAAACATCTTTCCAGCTCATTCTGTTATGTGCAGTAACGGGCGGAAAATAAGTGCCACCGTAAAATGGCTTCCCTTCAGGAGTCAGGAACACATTCAATGGCCATCCACCACTACCAGTCATTGCCTGAACAGCATCCATATAAATATGATCCAGATCGGGTCGTTCTTCTCTATCAATTTTTATATTGATGAAATAAGTATTCATCAATTGAGCAGTAGCCTCATCTTCAAAACTTTCTCTTTCCATTACATGGCACCAATGACAAGCTGAATAACCAATGCTCA
>CAIKTE010000305.1 GCA_903830285.1 uncultured Chitinophagaceae bacterium
CGTTTCTTATCATCATCAAAGTCTAATACAACCACCTGTAATTTCTGATCCATCTTCACCACTTCACTTGGGTGAGAAATTCTTCCCCAAGAAATATCGGTGATATATAATAAACCATCTAAGCCACCCAGATCCATGAAAGCACCAAAGTCTGTAATGTTCTTTACAGTGCCTTCCAATACTTGTCCTTTTTCCAGTTTGCTCATGATCTCTGCACGTTGTGCTTCGATATCGCTTTCAATTAATGCTTTGTGAGATACAACGGCATTCTTGATCGTTTCATTGATCTTAACAACTTTGAATTCCATGGTTTTTCCAACAAACTGATCGTAATCAGTTACAGGTTTCACATCGATCTGAGAACCCGGTAAGAAAGTTTCCATACCAAATACATCAACGATCAATCCACCTTTTGTTTTGCTGGTAACAGTTCCGGTGATCACTTCTCCTGTTTTATGAACTTCCATAATTCTTTCCCAAGCACGATAGATGCGGGCAGATTTACGGCTCAGGTGAAGATTACCATCCCTGTCTTCTTTTTCAACTACCATTACTTCTACAAGGTCACCAACTTTCAATCCTTGTACATCACGGAATTCATTCAAAGAGATCAAACCATCACTTTTAAATCCAATGTTGATCACAACATCAGTTTTAGTTAATCCAACCACATCTCCTTTCAAAATTTCTCCATCATTGATCTGTACGAAAGTGTCTTCATACACTTTATCATACTTTTTACGCTGAACATCATCATAGTTACTTACGTTACGTTTGTCGATGGTCCAGTCAAAATCATCATGAGCCGCAATTGTTTCAGGAACAGGCTCAACAGCTACAACCGGTTCAGTGGCTGCAACTTCTGCTACAGGTGCATTTGTTGTCGCAGTAGTAGGTTCTACAGCTGGTGCTGCAGCACTCTCCTGTGCATCTGCGTTTAGTTGTTTATTAATAAGATTCATATTAGATCCCGATGGTTTTTTATTCGGGGTGGCAAAGGTAGGGTTAAACACCCGAAAAAAGGCTTTTTAAGTGCTATTTTTTTGGGGACAAGCAATTGGCTCAAACCTAGACTGTGGTTGCGTCGCACTCTTGTACAGTTGAAGAAAAGTCGGCAAGTCAAATAGAAATTCGGAAAGTCGGAAAAGTCCGTAAGACCGTAGGAGCAGAAAGTTGCATATTTCTGCCTTTTCACTGACTTCCTGACTTCCTGACTTCCTGACTTTCGGTCTTCCCGACTTCCAGTCTTTCGGACTATATTTTACTTCAATTTAAACCTCAAACCCCCATAGATCATCCTTCCCAAAGCCGGCCCCCAAACAATGGATGCATCGAAATAATTACCAAAAGGATGGGCCCCGTCAATGATCAGATTATTCTGCCTTTGATCCGTGATATTTTCTGCTCCCAGATACAGATCAACCGAATTAAATGTCTTACTTACCTGTGCATTCATCAATACAAATGATGGTGAATAGTTGCTCAATTGGAATTGTGCAGGATTATCTCCTGTATAAGGCAAACGTTTTGCACCTGTCCACTGGATCGTATAATCAAATTTCCATTTGCTCTTTGTTTCATAAGCCAGGTTAATAAAAGCTCTGTCTTTGGCAACCAATGGTCTTTCCATTAATTGGTCATGATAAGTTGTTTGTACATCAAACAAACGATAAGCCACACGAATATCCAGTTTCTTAACCAATTCGTAATTCAATTCAATTTGAAAAGCATTGGAAAAGGATTGTCCTTGTAAATTATAAAAGCTTACCTGTCTGGCTGATTGATCTACGTCATTCACCACCTGATTATTGAAATCTGTTCTGAAATAATCAAAGCTGATATTTCCATCTCTTGCAGACAATTTAAACTTCTGATCAATACTGATCCCTTCATTCCATGCCACTTCAGGATTAAATCCATAATGATCATTGATATGTGCAGACGGCATTCCAATTGATCTGCTACTGGCCAATATGCCCGTATTTTCTGCCAGCACATTCGCTGTACGCTGACCTCTTCCCCCACTGAATCGAACCGTTGTTGTGGGTGTGATCTGATAACGAAGATTTAAACGAGGTGTAAGAAAAGCGCCGAATAAATTATCATGATCAGCACGTAAACCTGCCACCATGGTGAATTTGTCATTTGGAGTGAAAGTGTATTCAAAGAATGCACCGGGAACAATTTCCTTTCTGTTGTAGTTACTGCTGTTCAGATCTTCATTGTAAACATCATATAAAAAACTCAATCCCGTTCTGAATTTATGAGCAGTAGTTCCAATGATGGATTGATAGATCAAATTGCTATAAAAATTTTGTTGCTGCGCATTGTATTTTGTTAAACCAAAATAATCGTATTGGTTATGCGAAAAGCCAGCTAATTGCAAACCTACACTCTTATACTTTTTACCGGGAAATACATAACCGATCTTTCCGAATGCTTCGTAGCGTTCCGTTTGCAAACCTACTCCATAAGAGTTGGTTGTGAATTTATCTGAAGAAGGATTGAAACTTAATTCACCACCAGTTTTATTATCAGTCAATACTTTTATGCCAAACTGAGCCATTACTCCTTTGCCGTTATCGAATTTCCATCTGTTCAGAATGGTAAATAAACTGCCGTAAGGAATATCGCGATAACCATCTTTATTTTGATCCAATGATCTGTTGTTAAGAAAATCATAATGCATCAATAAAGCAGTACTCCATTTATTATTCAGTTTCTGTGAAACATTCAAATTCAGATCGGTCTTGCCCACTTCGTTAACATAAATATTGGCATAGAGTTTTTCACTTTTTTCGGGTTTCTTTTCTTCGATATTGATCTGTCCGGCGATGCTTTCATAACCGTTTGCAACTGAGCCTGTGCCTTTTGTTAATTGGATAGATTCGATCCATGTGCCGGGAATAAAGCTTAAGCCTGTTGCGGTAGCAATACCACGCGGGCCGGGCATATTTTCAACTGTCAATTGCGTATAAATTCCTGATAGACCTAACAATTGAATTTGTTTGGATCCACTGATCGCATCACTGTAAGAAACATCCACAGATGGATTAGTTTCGAAACTTTCGCTCAAATTACAGCAAGCGGCTTTTAGTAATTCTTTCTCACCGAATACGATCGTTTTTACAGGTGAGATCGTGGATGCAAACATCGAACGTTGTCTCGCTGTAACTGTAACATCTTTCAATTGTTTGTTAGATGCCAGAATGATCCTAACTAATGCCTGATCTGTAACGGTCAATGTATCAGCCTGATAACCGGTATAACTGATCGCTAGTAGGTTTGACTGTTCATTTCTTTTAATATTAAACACCCCATTTTCGTTGGTCACTGTTCCTGCATTGGAATTCACCCAAACAACTGATGCGGCAACCAATGGTTTAAAGTTCCCTTTTTTATCTTCTTCCAATACGATCCCTTTTATAAAATTATTATTGGTAGCAGTGAGATTCAATACTGAATCGATCTTTGCCGGAGCAATTCCGTTATCCCTGTACAAACAGCATTCAGGTAAAGTGCTATAGGTTTTATCTTTTGCTTTTTTAAGTTCGGTATCATGACCAACATCTGCAATTTTTTGATGGATCTTATCCATTGAAATAATTGTAGGGTCATATTTCAGTGCTAATAATTTTGTATCAATATCCCAGACAGCACTATGAACACCTCTAGTTTTTAAAGCTGCTTCGATCCTGGTCTTGCATTGAATACAATTACCAAACACTTTTATGGTTACAGAAGAATCTCTATTGGATTGAGCCTGACCATTAATTTTAAAACTTACTAAAATCAGGCATATTAAAATATATTTCATCTTTCACGTTTTATCATTTAAATAATAATTACAACACAGTGCTTACTGTGCAGCTATTCAAACGTGAAGGATCAAATTCTGAAATTACAATTCAACAAATAAACGGGGACTTGTTCGTTTCCTGGAGGATCATTAGTATGATCGAAAAAGTATGCAGCAGATGAGGCAGAATATATTTGTTGAAACTCCTGATACTGTAAAACAAAAAGTTCAGGCTGAATTGAATGAACAATAATTGCCGTAGCAGTTTCGTGACTGTCATTTAATTTATAAAATGCATTTTCAGTTCTGCAGCAGCCAGCCATTGCTTTTCCTTTGCAATGTTTCTTATCAGGCTGATGATAAAAGATAGTAGTGGAACGAAGTTTACCGCAGCAATAATCTTTTTGAATGCCTATACCGAGCACGGAAAGCATGTAAAAGAATGAAGCCAATATAAGTGTAAACTTTTTCATTGATAAGCAAAGTTAGAGATAATTGCGGTTACACGACTGATTTCCGTCACCCGCCTTGTTAACAATAATATAAGCCTGTCAGCAATTGTTACTTTGACTTATTTTCTTATTTTAGGTACCTAAAAACAACTTGTATATGAAAAAGACACTCGCTCTGTTTATGGCAGTTTCCTTCATTGCTACTGCTATCATTGCACAAGACAAAAAAGCTGCTACCACTACTACTTCTAAAAAAGAGGTGACCAAGTCTGCGGACAAAGCAAAACCTGCAACAACTGCACAAACTACAGATAAGGCTAAAACCGCAACAGCTACTACTTCTGCAAAATCTGCAGACAAAGCAAAACCTGCAACTGCGACTGCCGGTCCAACTAAAAAAGATGGCACTCCGGATATGCGTTATAAAGAAAACAAAGAAGCAGCTAAACCTGCAGCCGGACCAACAAAAAAAGACGGCACTCCTGATATGCGTTACAAAGAAAATAAAGATGCTGCCAAGAAAAAGGGATAATTTAAATTTCATTTCATAAAAAAAGTGCTTCAAATCCTGAAGCACTTTTTTTAAAATCCAATATGTTTTTATGGCATTCCGGCAATTGTTTTTGCTGCGATCCAACCCCCTGTCCACGCATTTTGAAAATTAAACCCGCCTGTCACTCCATCTACATCGGTAATTTCTCCGGCAAAAAATAAACCAGCAACAATTTTGCTTTGCATGCTGTTAGGATCGATCTCATTTAGTTTTATGCCTCCGCATGTAACAAATTCTTCTTTGAATGTTGTTTTACCTTTCACCTGAAAAGCCTGAGCAGTTAATGTTTGGATCAATTTATTTTGTTGTTTGGAGGTTAGTTCTGCCCAGCGAAGTGATTCATCAATGAAGCTCTCCCGCAATAAATACAACCATAATCGATTGGGCAATTCAAAAGGGTTTTTATTGCCGATCTTTTGCGCTGCAAACCTGTCTCTAAAAAAGAGCCACTCCTCTCTTAGTTCATTCTCATTTCTATTGCCCAGCCAATTCACTGAAATTTCAAAATGATAATTTTTATCTGCCAATTGTCTGGCACCCCAAGCTGATAATTTTAAAACAGCAGGACCACTCATTCCCCAATGTGTAATTAATAATGGGGCTTGTTCCTGCAATTTTGTTCCTGCAATTTTTACTGTTGCATTTTCGATACTTACACCCATTAATTCTGTGATCTTATTATTGGGGATATTGAATGTAAACAAAGAAGGCACGGGTGTTTCAAAGGAATGACCTGTCTTTTGCAACCATTCCATCTGTGATGATTTGGGATAACCTCCGCAGGCAATGCAGAGATAGTCGGAAGTCAGGAGTCGGGAGTCAGGAGTCAGGAGTTTGAATGAACTGTTTTCTACTATTATTTCTCTCACTTCATAATTCAGCATCAACTCAACATTATATTTTGTTGCTTCTCTTAATAAACAATCAATGATGGTTTGTGAATCGTTGCTCTCGGGAAACATCCTTCCATCAGCTTCGGTTTTCAATGGTACATTTCGTTCTTGAAACCATTCTATCGTGTTTGTTGTATTGAACCAGTGAAATGATTTTTTTAAGAAGTTTTGTCCTCTCGGATATTTTTTAGCCAGATCTGAAATTTCAAAACAGGCATGTGTAACATTACATCGTCCTCCACCGCTCACTTTCACTTTACTAAGAACTTTATTACTTTTTTCAATGATCATAACTTTCAACGATGGGTTCATTCTTGCAGCATTAATCGCACAGAAAAATCCTGCAGCGCCTCCACCGATAACGATCAACCTCCTATCCCCCTGAAGGGGGAAATTAGAAATATTATTTTTATCATTCATCATATAAAATAAAGAGCTCGAAAGTATTTTTCGAGCTTCAAATATAGTCCAGATAACAAGCCCCTTTAGGGGTTTGGGGTTAATAATATTTTGAATTCAAATTCAGATTCGCTTTTTCTGCAGCTTCAATAATGCTGTAATCAGACAATATCAATGCTTTGTTCTTTTTAATGCAAACATCATGTTCAAAATGCACAGAAGGCTTATGGTCTTTGGTTCTTACGGTCCAGCCATCATTTTCCGTAAGCACATCTTTTGTTCCGAGATTGATCATCGGCTCGATCGCCAATACTAGATTTTCTTTCAGCATCGGGCCATTGCCACGTTTACCATAGTTGGGCACTTGAGGATCTTCATGCAGTGATCTTCCCAAACCATGTCCTACCAATTCCCGGACAACACCGTATCCATATTTTTTTTCTGTATGTTCCTGAATGGCGAAACAAATGTCTCCTAGTCTGTTGCCAACAATGGCTTTCTCAATTCCTTTGTACAAACTCTCTTTTGTTACTCTTACTAATTGCATCACAGCATCGCTTACCTCACCCAAAATAAATGTATACGCATGGTCTCCATGCCAGCCGTTCAATATCACGCCCATATCAATCGAAACAAGATCACCATCTTTTAAAGGAACATCATTTGGAAAACCATGAACCACCACCTCATTTACGCTGGCGCAAACAGTATAAGGATAACCATGATAATTTAAAAAGGATGGAACAGCTTTATTGTCTCTCACAAATTCATCGCATAGTTTATCGATCTGCATGGTGGTCACACCCGGCTTCAGTATTTTAGCAACCTCAGTCAGTGTTTTGCTTACCAGCAAGGCCGCTTCTTTCATTAAAGCAACTTCTGCATCTGTTTTATAGATCATCATATTATCTCTTCGTGTCATGATAAAAAATAAACCTGCCAGAATAGAGTCCTGACAGGTTCACAAAGTTCAAGTTTTTATTTTAAATAGTACTTGATGATATAGTTTGTCTTCCCTGTACACGACCGCTGCTCATTAAACCATCATATTGACGCATCAATAAATAAGTTTCAATTTGTTGCAGTGTATCTAAGATTACTCCTACCATGATCAATAAAGATGTACCTCCAAAGAATGTACTGAACGCCTGTGTTACCCCTAAACGCTGAGCAAAGCCCGGCATGATACCTACTATGGCTAAGAATACAGCACCCGGTAAAGTTATTCTGTCCATGATAGAACCGATATAATCAGCAGTTGGCTGACCAGGTTTAACACCAGGGATAAAACCATTATTACGTTTCAGATCTTCAGAGATCTGTTTAGGATTGAAGATCAAAGCTGTATAAAGGAATGTAAAACCTATTACCATAACAGAATAGATCAACATGTACCAAGGATTACTGTGGTCATTAAAAATGCGCACAATACCTTTTGCTGAATCAATATTTGTGAATGATACCAATGTTGGCAGGAACATGATCGCTTGCGCAAAGATGATCGGCATTACACCGGCACTATTCACTTTTACTGGAAGAAATTGTCTTGCACCACCAAACTGTCTGTTACCGATAATTTGTTTAGCATAGTTAACAGGTATCTTTCTTACACCTTGTACTAATATGATCAATCCTAAAATAACAGCAACCAATATGGCGATTTCTATTAAGAAGATCAATAATCCACCACCGGCTTTCTGACTCTTTGCACTAAATTCCTGTAAAATATTTTGAGGTAATCTGCTTAAGATACCTACCATGATAATGATGGATGTACCATTACCGATTCCTTTATCCTGAATTCTTTCACCCAACCACATTACAAACATGGTACCGGCAGATAATACAACGATAGTTACAAAAGTGAAACTCACTCTGTCTAATAAGATTGCCTGTGCGTAACCACCCTGCGGATTAGTTAAGTATTGAATATATGCTGCTGCCTGAAATGCAGTAACAATAATGGTAAGATAACGTGTCCATTGATTGATCTTTTTACGACCACTATCGCCTTCTTTCTGAATTTTTTGTAATTGAGGAACAAGGATGGTCATCAATTGCATAAAGATAGAAGCTGAGATATAAGGCATGATACCTAATGCAAAAATGGAAGCCTGACTGAAGCCGCCTCCTGCAAAAGCATCAAACAATCCCAGCAAACCTTTACTGGATGCGCTCAATTTGGCCTGATCTAATAAATTAGGATTGATTCCGGGCAATACGATATGATTACCTAAACGATAAACAAATATCAATGCCAGCGTTATAATAATCTTATTACGCAACTCTTCAATGGCCCAGATATTCTTGAATGTTTGAATTAATTTTTTCACTGATTCTGTAGTTAAAAAGTTAATGCTTTAAAACCAAAAAGACGCATACTTAATGCGTCTGGAAAGTTACTATAATTACTTTATTATTTCAACGCTTCCACCTGCTGTTTCAATTGCAACCTTCGCTTTTTCGCTTATTGCATTTACTTTAAAGGTAAGTTTGGTCTTCAATTCACCGGTAGCTAAAATCTTTACTTTATCAGTACGACTAATTAATCCGTTTACGTATAAATTTTCTGCAGAGAATTCAGCGAATGCATATTTTTCCTGCAATTGATCGATCTGACCAAGGTTGAAAACTTTATAAGTGATCTTGTTGTTGTTCTTGAAACCGCGTTTAGGAATACGACGCTGAATAGGCATCTGACCACCTTCAAATGCATTCTTACGAGCATAACCTGCACGGCTTTGTCCACCTTTATTACCTTGTGTTGATGTACCACCTTTACCGCTGGCTTCACCGCGGCCTATTCTTTTCTGTTTGTGAGTTGAACCTTCTGCAGGTTTTAATGTGTGTAATTTCATGTTGAATTGATTTTGAACTTACGGGGAATCACCCCTCGCAATTTATTATTACTAATTGTAAATGATAAATGTTGAATGTGGCAGACGCCATTTATCATTCAACATTTATAATTCAAAAATATTTTAAGCTACTTCTTCCACCTTCACCAAATGGCTAACTTTATTCACCATTCCAAGAATTTGAGGAGTTGCTTCCACTTCTTTAGAGGCATTCATTTTTTTCAAACCCAATGCGATCAAAGTTTGTTTTTGACGCTCAGATCTGTCGATGCCGCTTTTTATTTGTGTTATCTTAATCTTTTTCATATTATCAGTGATTTGACTCACGACTACAGACTTTCGTCTGCAGACTAAATATTATCCGTTAAATACTTTACTTAATTTAATTCTACGAGTTTTAGAAACCTGAATAGGTTCTCTTAATAAAGTCAAAGCATTGATAGTTGCTTTAACCACATTATGAGGATTTGCAGATCCCAAACTTTTAGCTAAAACGTCGGTAATGCCTGCGCTTTCCAATACAGCACGCATACTACCACCCGCAATTACACCCGCACCATGAGCAGCTGGTTTTATTAAAACCTTTGCAGCACCTGCTTTTGCTAATTGTTCGTGTGGAATAGTTCCGTGCATGATGGGCACTTTCACTAAATTCTTTTTAGCATCATCAATACCTTTAGCAATTGCTTCCTGTACTTCTTTTGCTTTACCTAAACCTTGTCCCACAACACCATTACCATCACCTACAACTACCAATGCAGAGAAACTGAAAGTA
>CAIKTE010000306.1 GCA_903830285.1 uncultured Chitinophagaceae bacterium
ATGCAGCATCTATTCGTTTGCAATTTACACAACGCATCGTTAACAGCAGTTTAATTCATTAACAAACATAAATTCCTTTTAGACTTCAGCCCGCATAAATGACATTCAAACTGTTAAAATGCTTTTATTAGTATCCCTTTTGCTGTATATAGTGGGAGCAGAAGCAGTTATGCGTTGATATTCGGCGTATTTTATTTAACTTTGCCGACTTATTTTACTGCCCACTAAATTGGCAAACTAATGTCTAAAAAGCGAATTTTATTTATCGCCACTGAAATGTCACCTTACTTGGAACTGACCGAGTTTGCAGAAATTGTAAACAAATTGGCTATCAAAAGTAATGACAGTGGTTTAGAAGTGCGTTGTATCATGCCGCGTTTTGGTGTGATCAATGAACGTCGTCACAGATTGCATGAAGTTGTGAGATTGTCGGGTATCAATGTGTCGGTTGATAATGATGATTATCCTTTGCAGATCAAAGTTGCCTCTTTGCCTAATGCAAGGTTGCAGGTTTATTTTTTAGAGAATGAAGACTTCTTTAAACGCAAGCATATTTTTCATGATGAACAGGAAAAATGGTTTGACGATAACGGACTGCGTACTATCTTCTTTTGTAAGGGCGCATTGGAAACGGTAAAGAAATTCGGATGGCCTCCCGATATCATTCATTGCAGTGGCTGGATGACCGGTTTGATCCCTGCTTTTATCAAAACGGCCTATAAAAAAGAAGCCGTATTCAGTAATAGTAAAGTGGTCTATACCATCGGGCAAAACACATTTAAAGAAAAGATGGGTGCTGATTTCCTGAAGAAGGCACTCATTAATGCCAATATGAAGGAAAAGGATCTGGAACCATTTAAAGACAATAACAATACCGGACTTTTCAGAGGCGGTGCTACTTATGCCGATGCCATTACTTTTGGTGCTGAAAAGACTGAAAAGAAATTGGCAGAAGAATTTGCAAAAGTGAAAGGAAAGAAAGTTGTTCCTTTTAAAGGTTGGGATACTGATTTGAGTGAATACATCGAGTTGTACAATGAATTGTCTAAATAGTTGATTGTCTATCGAACTGATAGGTTAATTAATTGACAAAATGTTGATATCAATGTATAAGTCTATTTAAGCTTACACTTATATTTGCTCCCATTAAAATGTTACTTATTACAAACCATAAACCTTAATTGAAATTTATGTCTTATTTATTTACTTCTGAAAGTGTATCTGAAGGGCATCCTGATAAAGTAGCCGACCAGATATCTGATGCTTTGATCGACAATTTTCTGGCCTTTGATCCTCAGTCAAAAGTGGCTTGCGAAACATTGGTAACCACAGGACAGGTTGTATTGGCCGGTGAAGTAAAATCAAAAGCTTATTTGGATGTACAGGAAATTGCTCGTGGTGTTATCCGTAAGATCGGTTATACCAAGAGTGAATACATGTTCGAAGCAAACAGCTGCGGAATCTTCTCTGCTATTCATGAACAATCTTCAGACATCAATCAGGGCGTAGACAAAAAGAAGAAAGAAGAACAGGGTGCAGGTGATCAGGGTATGATGTTTGGTTATGCAAGTAACGAAACAGAAGACTATATGCCTTTGGCTTTGGATCTGGCTCATAAAATATTAATTGAATTAGCTGTATTGCGCAGAGAAAATAAAGCCATCAAATATCTTCGCCCCGATGCAAAAAGTCAGGTTACTTTGGAATATGATGATAATAATAAACCTGTAAGAATTGATGCAATTGTAGTTTCAACACAACATGATGATTTTGATACTGAAGCGAAGATGCAGGCTAAGATCAAACAGGATATTATCACTATCTTAATTCCTCGTGTGAAGGCTAAGTATAAAAAATATGCGAAGCTGTTCAACGATAAAATTAAATATCATATCAACCCAACCGGTAAATTCGTAATTGGCGGACCACATGGTGATACAGGTTTAACTGGTCGTAAGATCATCGTTGATACCTATGGTGGAAAAGGTGCACATGGTGGTGGGGCTTTCAGTGGTAAGGATCCTTCAAAAGTAGATCGTTCAGCTGCTTATGCAACTCGTCATATCGCTAAGAACCTCGTGGCTGCGGGTGTTGCAGACGAAGTTCTCGTGCAGGTTTCTTATGCTATCGGTGTAGCACAACCAACCTCTATCAATGTAAATACTTACGGAACTGCAAAAGTTGGATTGAGTGATGGTGCGATCAGTAAGCTCGTTGAAAGCATTTGGGATATGCGCCCTTACTTTATTGAACAACGTTTGAAATTGCGTAATCCTATTTATAGCGAAACTGCTGCTTACGGTCATATGGGTCGTAAGAACGAAGTGGTTACCAAAGAATTCAAAACTCCGGATGGTAAAGTGAAAACTGTAAAAGTTGAATTATTTACCTGGGAAAAACTGGATTATGTTGGTAAAGTGAAGAAAGCTTTTGGATTGAAATAAATTCATACATCTAATAATAAAAACCTCTGTCAGATTATTGGCAGAGGTTTTTTGTTTGCAGGCAAAGGCTTTAGCTAATTAGGTTTAAAGAATTTTATTTTCAATAATTTCAATTCATGAAAAGAAAACTAACGCTGTCAGCCATTGCTTCAGTTATTCTATTTATTGTTTTGCGTTTTCAGGGTGCAGCATTAAAAACACCAATCAGCAAAAGAGCCATTGTTGATCTGGAATTTGCTGACACACCAATACGTGTTCAAGAGTTATTTGCGGTCTGGAATATGCAAACTGTACGGATAAATGTGTGGATCGATTTCTTATTTATTATTGCTTATGTTTCTTTTTTATCATTGGCATCAAAAGCAACTGCTTTAAAATGGAAGAGTAATTCTTTCAAACAAATCGGTTATACATGCAGCAGATTGGCTTTTGTTGCAGGCTTATTCGATGTTTGTGAAAACATTTTGATGCTGCAAACAACAGCAGGTGATTTTACAACTGTTTCTTTACAGCTTACCTTTTACTGTGCTGCCATTAAATTCTTATTTACCGGCTTTATCATTTTGTATTTATTGATCTCATTGTCGGTAGTAGTAAAAAATAAAATGACTCAGTCAAAAAACATAGGCAATCAATAGTTAAAAGCAAAACCCTTTTTCAAACTTTGTTTGCTTCCCAAACCCATATTGCCATAAGTGCCAGCATAATTCGATTCTTTTTCGGACGTGATCAATACAAAAGGGAAGCCCAATGCAGCAGCAGCTTTTTTAATTTTTTCTTCTGCTTTGCGATCGGCACCTGCGCCAGTATTATAATTAATAAATGCAGTTTTGCCTTTCACTTCCAATCCTTCGGTTAACCCAGTAGTTTGAGCTTTGTCGTAGAATATTTGCACTTTTTCCCAATCAGTTTCAGAACTTACTATTATTTTTTTTGAAATTTCCTCTTCTCTGCCGCTTTTGCCATAGATGATCTTATAAACAGCTGTTCGGCTCACGGTTTGTTCTGCATCTTCATTCACATATTTATAAATGATGGTGTATTGTTCGTTTCTTATAATAGTGACTTCTAATTTTTTGCCATTATGTAAAAAAAGCTTGTCGTTTTGTGCAAATGACAAACAACTAACAAATAATAAACTCAACGAAAGGAGCAATTTGGTTTTCATATTTCTGAATTTTCACGGCAAAGCTATTGGAATTAATGTTTAGATCGTTTATGAAACAATGAAAGATGTATACCGAATAATCTGGATAAGCGGAAGCTGAAATTGTTTTTATAAAAAACTTGCTTTGATTGGAAACTATAGCTGTACTACTTAATTGCTGTCAGGCAGACGAAAGCAAATGCCCCTTTTAATTCAACTGCCTTCAACAAAAAATCAATCCTTACTTTTGGGCTTATGGAACAAGATGAAGAACAGATAAATCCCTGGAAGATCGTTGATGAAACCGGTGTATACGAAAACACCTGGATCACATTGACGCATTATAACATCATCAATCCATCCGGAGGGGAAGGCATTTACGGCAAAGTTCATTTTAAAAATACTGCCATAGGTATTGTGCCTGTTGACAGCGACCTGAATACTTATTTGGTAGGACAATTTAGATTTACCATCAATGAATACAGTTGGGAGATCCCGGAAGGTGGTTGCCCGAAGAATGAGAACCCTTTATTGGGAGCAAAACGTGAATTACTGGAAGAAACCGGATTAAAAGCCAACAGATGGCAGGTATTGGGTACTTCTTACTTATCCAATTCAGTGAGTGATGAGAACAGCGTTTTTTATCTGGCTTCCGAATTAACACAGCATGAAGCAGAGCCCGAAGAAACTGAACAATTGAAAATCAAGAAAGTTCCTTTACAGACTGCTTTTGATATGATCGATGAAGGGGAGATAACGGATGCTTTATCCATATTGGCATTAAGAAAAGTGCAGACCTTATTGCTGCAGGGAAAACTGAAATTTTAAATAATGGCAACAAAACAGAGTTCATTAATAATCGGCCGTCAGCCTTTGATCGAAGCCATTCAATCAGGCAGGGCAGTAGATAAGATCTTATTGCAGAAGAATGCGAATGGAGATATAGTAAGTGCTATCCGTTCTTTATCGAGAGAACATAATATTCCCTTGCAATTGGTTCCGATAGAGAAATTGAATTACCTCAGCAAAGCAAATCATCAGGGTGTGATCGCTATTGCGGCACTGGTACAATATATGGATCTGCAGCAAGTGATCGATTTTGTGGTATCGAAAGGGGAAACACCATTATTCTTAATGCTCGATGGGATCACTGATGTGAGAAATATTGGCGGTATTGCCCGAAGTGCTTTATGCTGCGGTGCACAGGCCATCATCATTCCCGATAAAGGGGTAGGTGCATTGAATGAAGAAGCCATGAAGAGCAGTGCTGGTGCATTAGAACATATCAATATTTGCCGGGTGAACAGTTTAATTAAAGCTGTTGATACCTTGCATTTGAACGGCATACAAGTATTTACGAGTGAAATGCGAGCCGATAAAAAATTATTTGACCTGGATTTTAAAGAACCCTGTTGTGTGATCATGGGTGATGAAGGAAAAGGTGTACAAGCGCATCTGGCAAAAGCTGCTGATTATTTTTTCTCTATACCTATGGCTGCAAAATTTGATTCATTCAATGTGTCAGTTGCAACTGGAATTATTTTGTATGAAGCGATGAAACAGCGAGGCCTCCCCAACCCCTCCAAAGGAGGGGCTTAGCAAACATTTTTCATAAAGCATTTCCTTTTTTGATGAATAATAATAATAATAATCAAAACAAAAAATTAAACGATTCTTCAATCCCCCCTTCGGGGGGTGGGGGGGCTTCGCTTATCGAATGTTCCCGTGATGCTATGCAGGGCTGGCCTCATTTTATTCCAACAGAACAAAAAATTAAATATATCAATGCTTTATTAAAAGTAGGATTTGATACTATTGATTTCGGCAGTTTTGTTTCGCCGAAAGCGATACCGCAAATGGCGGATACTAACGAAGTGATAAAAGGTTTAAGGCTTAAGGCGGAAGGCACAAAGTTGTTAGCCATTGTTGCCAATACAAGAGGAGCGGAGGAAGCTATTGCATTTGATGCGATCACTTATCTTGGTTTTCCCTTTTCCATCTCTTCAACATTTCAACAAAGGAATACTAATAGTACAATAGAAGAAAGTTTGATCAGAGTGGAGGAAATACAGGAATTATGTATCAAGAATAATAAGCAATTGGTGATCTATCTGAGCATGGGTTTCGGTAATCCTTATGGCGATGCATACAATGAAGAAACATTATTACAATGGGCTGATGCAATGGTGAATCGAAATATCAATATCATTTCTTTGGCTGATACGATTGGTGTGGCAACAGCTGCGCAGATCAGTTTTGCACTGAAAACTTTAATTCCTAATCACCCTGCAACAACCATTGGTGTTCATTTGCATTCTACTTCATCTAATTGGAAGGAAAAACTGCAAGCTGCCCTGGATGCAGGTTGTACAAGATTAGACGGAGCACTCAAAGGCATTGGTGGTTGCCCTTTTGCACAGGATGATCTAATAGGAAATATGGATTCTGAATTAATGATTTCTTATTTGGCAGAAAAAAATCTATTAAAAGGGATCGATACAAATGCTTTGCAGGAAAGCCTATTGATCGCTGATGAAATATTTAAATGATTACACGAATTGGCGAATTTTATTTAATTCGTGTAATTCGCTTTAATTAGTGTAATAAATTTGCTTCATGAAGTTTCACTACGAGTTCGATATAAAAAAGATACAGCAGCCCATTCATCATCAGCATAAATTATTGTTGATAGGGTCCTGTTTTACAGAGAACATAGGAGAGAAGCTGCATAAACATAAATTCAATGTGCTGCAAAATCCCAATGGTATTTTATTTAATCCGGTAAGTGTTTCGGAAGCAGTCATCAATATCATCGACGAAAAAAAATATACTGCTGCAGATCTTTTCCAACACAATGAAACATGGCATAGCTGGCAACATCATAGCCGTTATTCAGGAATTACTGCAGAAGATGCAGTACAAAAAATAAATGCTTCTAATC
>CAIKTE010000307.1 GCA_903830285.1 uncultured Chitinophagaceae bacterium
GTGTTTGAGAAATTGCTGAACGGATTTAATGCCGAAAAGAAGTTATTTATTTCTATGAACTTTGAGGATACTTCAGACAAGCCTCTACTACCTGAGTTAAAGCTTAACTTATACAGAATTGTACAAGAGCAAGTTCATAACATTTTTAAACATTCAAAAGCCTCAGAAATAAAATTATCAGTTATCATTGAAGATTTTAAACTGAAAATGAGAATCTATGACAATGGCATTGGTTTCGATATTAAATCTGTAAAAAAGGATGGTATAGGACTAAATAATATTAGAAACCGAATCGAAATGTTTAATGGCACTTTAATAATTAATACTTCGCTTGGAAAAGGTTTTGAAATGCTAATTGAAATTCCTTTATAAAAGAAATTTTACTCAAAACTGAAATCGGTTTAACAAAACGTTCCTTTTGTGAGACTCATTTTCAATCAATCCATTTTTTGAGTTAAACAACTTCTGTAAGTATTCCAGCTTTCCCAAAAAAACGTTTCATTAATCAAAGTCCCATAAACTCAGAGTTGAACGTTTTTTGAGACAAAATTTTTCTGGTGAACTAAAAACAACGCTAGCTAAGATCTGAGAATATCTCGCCGGATCAATTCAAAACTGAATTCTATCTTTCTTCAAATCGCAGCGTTATGGCAGGAACTTTTTCATCACACATTCTTTAATTCATATTTTTCCAGCCGCCACAATTGCAGCAGGCAACCATTTCACATCGGGAACATAACTATTAGTATTGGTTTTTGCAGTAGAGAATACAAGCGCTATAATGATCAACAACAAATTCCCTGTTGTGTTCCCTGTTTCTAATTCAAATTCTTTTGCATCAACAGTCTGCCTGTTGTAATTCACAGCATATTGGTCGGCATTGATGCTTAAATTTTCCCGATTATCCGAGATCGGGGCAGATACTGCCAGCACTTGTATGTTTACTGCCTGAGTTTTGGCAGGTGCTTTGATCTTTCTTACAGGAACAAATGAAGGGAAACTGATCTTTACTTTGCCATCTTCCATCTGCAATACTTCGGGCATGATCAATAGTTGATCACGCAGATCGGCATCACGATTAATATTGTATAAAACTGTATCAGCAACAGATAGCTCCCATACGGCATCATTTTCATGCAAGACTAATTCATTACCCCACCATCCCCTGAAATGATTATAGGTATTTCGTTTAAAATGAAAAAGCAAATAAGGTTTTAAGGAATTGATAATGGGCGTACCGAAAGAACTGGCTTTGCCGAACTCATCCTCCTGCGGGCTTTGTTTTGCATTTCTCTTTTTCCCACGTTTACTATTTTTTCCCTTTACATAGTTCTTGCCATCCATCACATAAAAAGTGACAGGACCGATGCTTCCTTTAAAATTACCATTTTCAAGCCTTGCCATAGCTATTGGATTTATGGTTATAGGATACATGCAGGCTACTTTCCTTATACCTGCATATATCAAATTTACACCAATGATACATTAAACCCATATAACAGCACTTTGTTGTGGGTTAATGTGGCGTTAATGTGGGTTTAATGTGGGTTTAGTAAATCGCAAAGTACTGTATGGCACGAGGAATACAGGGGGTAAATAAGGCTAATAATGGGTCCTAGAAACAGCTTCATTTTTAATTGGTTACCTTTGCGGCTCCTGTTGCAAAACAGCAAACTAAAAAACATGAATAATAACAAAGGATTTGAGAAGTTCATTAAGCCCGAATTCAAGGGCGCTAAGAAGAAAGAATCCATCCGCCAGGATAAAAGAAAGGCCAAAGCAGAATCCAGAGCCATCGGCGAAGATCTAAGAAGAAAAAAGCTGGACAAAAAAAGGGGTATCGTTTCAGATAAACCCGAAGAAAAGAAATTCCATAAAAAAGACAGCAGAGACACCAACAATAGATTCCCTGAAAAGAGGTCTATCACTCCCATTGCCCATCAAAAAGACAGCCCTGTTCAGGATTCATTTGAACCTATTGAAATAGACGCCAACAGTCCTTTAATGCCATTGAATAAATTTCTGGCTTATTGTGGTATTTGCGGAAGAAGAGAAGCTGCCGGTATCATCAAACTGGGCAACGTAACCGTTAACGGAGATAAGATATTTGAACCCGGTTATAAAGTGCGCGGTAATGAAGACGTAAAAGTAAAAGGCAAGAAGATCTTTCTGCAACGCAATCTCGTTTACATTCTTTTGAATAAACCTAAAGATTATATCACTACTTCCAAGGATCCCGAAGGTAGAAAAACAGTTTTAGAATTAATTAAAGGTGCTACCAAAGAAAGAGTTTATCCAGTCGGCAGATTAGACAGAAACACAACGGGTGTTTTATTGCTGACCAATGATGGTGAACTAGCACAACAATTAACACATCCCTCATTTCAGGTAAAAAAAATATACGAAGTAAGAGTTGATAAACCGGTTACTAAAAAAGATTTTGAAGCCATTTTAACCGGTGTCACTTTAGAAGACGGTTTTGTACAAGCCGATCATGTAGCATATGCCGATGCAAAAGATAAAAGTGTGATAGGTATTGAGATCCATAGCGGCAGAAACAGGATCGTAAGAAGGATATTTGAGCATCTGGGTTATGATGTAAAGAACCTTGACAGGGTGATGTTTGCCAATCTTACCAAGAAGAATGTTGACCGCGGTAAATGGAGAATGTTGCAGGAAAAAGAAGTGCGTCTATTGAAATACATGAATCAAAGCTTTACCAAAAAAAAGAAGAACGCATAAAAAATGAAATTGGACATTATATTCGAGAACGACCAGTTTGTTGCGATCAATAAACCTTCCGGGTTATTTTCTATTCCTGATAGATTCGGTAAAGAGATCTCTTTGAAAGATCTGTTGAAAGAAAAGTATGGTGAGATCTTTACTGTGCATCGTTTGGATAAAGACACCAGTGGTGTGATCGTATTTGCAAAGAACGAAACGGCACACAAACAATTATCACAATTATTTGAAGGAAGAGAAGTAGAAAAATTTTATCTCGGTCTGGTATATGGAAATCTAATGACACCCAAGGGAACCATCGATATGCCTATCATGGAGCATCCCGGAAAACAAGGACTCATGCTAACACATGATAAGGGAAAAGTTTCTGTAACAGATTATGAAGTACTCGAATCATTTCGTTTGTATTCCTGGATGCAGTTTCAAATTCATACAGGTCGCACACACCAGATCCGTGTGCATATGAAACATATCGGTCACAGTATCATTTGCGATGAGATCTATGGCGATGGCAAACCTGTTCTACTTTCTTCCATCAAAAAAAGATTCAAGCTTGCAAAAAATGCCGAAGAAGAAAGAGCCATTTTATCAAGGCTGGCACTGCATTCCTGGAAATTAAAATTCACACTCAACAACGAAACCTTTTCATTAGAAGCAGAACCGCCAAAGGATCTGCGGGCTTTATTGCAACAGTTGAGAAAGTGGAAAGGATAGCATCGCAGATCATAAAGATTTTACTATGATTTTCGCTGAAAAATAAATGCCTGACCGTTTCGGTCAGGCATTTATTTTTTGTAGCGGCATTTGAATCATATTATAATGAAGTTGCATCGTTCACTTGTGCTTTCCAAGCTTTGAGGAGTGAGCCCTTAACTGCGATCAGATGCTCATAGCTCGAAGCTAATAGCTCATTGCTTTCCTAAGTATAAATATGCGATGAAACAAAATCTAAATAGAAATATATTAGTTGCTTGGCAAATTTATTCGTTCTTATAAATAGTTCCTGCTTTCATTACAAATTTCATTTTACCCATGAGTTTCAGGTCCTGCAAAGGATCTCCTTCTACTGCAACAACATCTGCCAGTTTTCCTTTTTCAATACTGCCGATAGAAGTATTGCCCAAGAGATCAGCAGCACTTACCGTTGCAGCTTTGATACATTCAATGGCAGGCATGCCGGCTTCATTCATATACACAAATTCCATCCAGTTCTTTCCGTGAGCATACACACCTGCATCGGTACCAAATGCGATCTTCACTCCGGCTTTATAGGTCTTTGCAAAAGCATCCTGTATCACACTACCCACGGCAATGGCTTTACCGGCAATGACCTCTGGAAAATAACCGGGTTTCTTTGCAGAATCAGCAACTGATTTTCCTGCAATGATCGTTGGTACATGATAGGTTCCCATTTTTTTCATTAAATCGATCGCTTCATCGTCTACATAAGTGCCATGTTCAATAGATGCAACACCGGCGCGTACCGCACGTTTGATACCTTCGGCACCATGCGCATGCGCTGCTACTTTCATTCCGTAATCTTTGGCTGTTAATACAATGGCCCTTATTTCTTCTTCGGTAAACTGAGCACCGGCTCCGTCTTTTTCCAAACTCAATACACCACCGGTTGATGCGATCTTGATCAGATCGGCACCGTCTTTATAGCGCTGACGAACAGCTTTCCTGCATTCATCAACACCATTTACTACATCAGCATTCAATTCAGGGATATGCATCAGGTCTTCACGCAAACCATTGGTTGGATCGCCATGCCCTCCTGTAGAAGACAATGCCTTACCCGAAGTAAATATTCTGGGTCCGGGGATTAATCCTTTATTGATCGCATTTCTGATGGCAATATTTACACTGCCCCCAACATCACGAACAGTTGTAAAGCCCGACAGCAAAGTTATTTTAGCATATTGGATAGAGCCAAATGCAATATCAGCTTCATTTTGAGAGAAGCGTAAGGTTCTGTCCGGATTTGTTTCATGGTCCATGTGTACATGACAATCGATCAATCCCGGCATTACCGTTCTGTTTTTAAGATCAATTACTTTATCGTTTGCAGTTGCAGTCGTATACCCTTTCTGAACATCTGTAATTTTATTTCCTTCGATGATGATACTCATTTCTGTTAGTACCTGCATTTGTTTGGTATCGATCAGTTTTCCGCAATGCAGAATCGTTCGTTGCGCAAAGGAAGCCTGAGCAAATAATAAAGCGATCAGTAATAGTTTTTTCATGGCTGAAATATTTTTTGAAAGATATAAAAAGCAAACTATTCGCCATAGAAAATAAAAAAGCCGGAATAAGAATATCCCGGCTACCAAAAAACAAGTACAACGAAAAGAGATCTATAATTATTTATTGGGCTGTGGTGTATAGCGCAAATAAGGCTTTACGATCTTCAGGCCTTTAGGAAATTTTTTTATGGCATCTTCTGTACTTACAGCAGGAACAACGATCACATCTTCTCCCTGAACCCAGTTAGCAGGTGTGGCTACACTGTAATTGGCAGTTAATTGCAGAGAATCTATCACGCGCAAAACCTCATTAAAATTGCGGCCGGTGGATGCAGGATAAGTGATGATCAATTTCACAGCTTTATCCGGGCCTATAATAACCAATGAACGGACAGTTGCTGTAGCAGAAGCATTGGGATGAATAAAATCAAATAATGTACTCACTTTTCTGTCGTCATCCGCTATGAGTGGAAAATCAACTGTTGTATTTTGTGTTTCATTGATGTCATTGATCCAACTCAGATGCTTATCGACGGGATCAACACTTAATGCCAATACTTTTACATTCCTTTTTTCAAACTCGGATTTCAACAAAGCAGTCTTTCCCAATTCGGTTGTACAAACAGGTGTATAATCTGCGGGATGAGAAAATAATATTCCCCATGAATTACCTAAGTATTCATAGAAATCAATATTGCCAATGGATGTTTTGGCTTGAAAATTTGGAGCGATGTCTCCCAGACGTAAACTCATAGTGTTAGGTTTTGATGAACGATTAAAATAAAAATTCTGGGCAAATATATTAATATCCTACTAATTCGGTAGGATAAAGATAGAAATGTTTTTAATTGAATGATCGGACCTTTTTACGAAAAAAGAAAATTATTTTTTATTGCGTACAGTTCTTGCCTTTTGCAGTGCTGACCTGCCATATTTATCCTTTACATTATCAATGGCTTTGTAGAGATTAGATTTTTTTTCTGCATCGTCAAATAAACTACCCTGTGTGGCATGATTGGTCAATTCACTCAAACGCACGCCCAGCAAGCGGATGGGTCTTCCCTTTTTATATAACTTATGAAAGAGATCGATGGCAACAGGTATCAGCTCATCATCCCTGAAAGTATAATCGATGGTAGTTTGCCTTGATGTTGTTTCAAAATCGGGATAACGGATCTTTACTGAAATACAGCCCGCCAGCTTTTCATCCTTGCGTAATTCGTAGGCTATCTTTTCAGTCATACGAACCAACTCACTCAATAAAAAAGGGATATCCGTTTTATTTTCTTCAAAAGTGTTCTCTGTAGAAATGGATTTTGCTTCATGATAGGAATGCACTTCACCGGTATGAATACCCTGTGCTTTTTTATAGAGATCGGTTCCCCATTTTCCTAATTTCTTTTCCAGTTCTTCTTCTGTATTCTTTAAAATATCACCGATCAAATAAATACCCATTGATTTTAAAACAGTGAAAGTATGTTCTCCCACACCTGAGAATTTATTTACGGGTAAGGGAGCAAGAAATTCTTTTTCCATTCCGGGTTGAACAAACAGATACCCATTAGGCTTTGCTTCATCGGTAGCGATCTTTGCGACCATTTTATTGGTTGCCAGTCCGAATGATATAGGCAATTTCGTTTCATCGATGATCTTATTGCGCAACTCGATTGTCCATTGATAGGGGTCAAAATATTTATCCATCCCGGTGAGATCAATATA
>CAIKTE010000308.1 GCA_903830285.1 uncultured Chitinophagaceae bacterium
CACCCAATTTAGGTTTTGCTACTAATGCATTGATAGTGGGCGTGAAATTAAAAGAACGTATTGTTCCGCCGGCAGATTGTGCATACGATAATCCGATAACCTGTCCTTCAATATTGGCATTATTATTATTTGATTTAGTGATATCGGCAAAAGGCGCAAAAACAGTTCCTTCAACAACAGCACCATTCGTAATGTTCAATTGTTTGGTATTGTAAAAATTGTAAATGATATAAGGTGCATTACTGCCACTGATTGAACCAGTTTGAAAAGCATTCCAGTTAAATACACCACTTGTTGAAGCAGTGTTTACATTAAACACCAAAACATGTGAAGCATCCGGTTGCTGATTGAATCCGAAGATGGCTATCCTGTTCAAATCATCTCCGCTAATGTTTAAAACGTTGGTACCTGCAACCAGATTATTAATATAGATCTGCGAATAAGATGGTATTCCTGTATGTGCTATAGCTGGTGAATTTTGATTGGATGAAGCATAAATGACGGTATTATCTGTATAACCACTGATGATAGTTGAATTTGACTGCATCGTATTAAATGCAGCAGCAAAGTCTATTGGATTTGTTTGAAAAATTGGATTCTTTGTCTCACTTACATTTAAAGCCGGAGATGTTGTTTGCAGCATGATCATATTCTGTGCATTATAATCACTGCTTGGTGTAATGCGTATAGTCGATGGTGAATTATTAGGATCAAGATACCATGCTTTAGACCCATTTTGATTGCCTATTAATACATAACTGTTATTCAATACTTGTAAGGTTCCATTATTGTAGTTTACTTTACCACCCACCAACAAACCCAGATTCAACCCATTGGATTGATAATAAAAATTGTTTTGTGTTGCCACTGCATAACCACCTGCAATGGTAAGATCTCCTCCAACGGCAACTGCACCTTCGGTCTGACTTGTATAAAATGCTGCATTGTTTTTTATAAATACATTAAAGCCCTGTGCGGGTGCAGTAGGACTTTGTGCCATTGCTTTAATGCCACTTAACAAAACAATACAACTCATCAGAACAGTGATCAGTAATTTGAATTTTGCTCTGTAAAATGAGAATACAGTATTAGGTAATAGAGCTTTAGAAGCTGTTTGATTTCCGGTAATAGGGTGTTGGATCTTCATGGGAATAAATTTGTTATAGGTAGTTAATCTGAAAGAATACGATTAGTTAATGCTCATGGCAATATTGCCTGTTTTGCAATTGAATGATTTACTTATGTCACCAAATTGAACGGTAACATTGGCACTGTTAATATCCACTTCAATAGAACCTGAATATGTTTCGCTGGCTAATTGCAGTTTTTGAAAAATGGTATTACCATCTGAATTGATAACTTTTAAAATGGCTCTGTAATCAGCACCTGCTGTACCTGTATAAGTAAAAGCCACTTTATTGGTTGTTGACCAATTAAACCCGGCAGGAGCTTGTATAGAAGCAAATGTTTGAGGAACTGTTGCTGTTGGATTACTGTTACTTACGGTTACAGGTGCCTGTTGATCAACCTGTTTGCTGCAACTGCTGAATGAAATGATCAATGAAATTGCAAATACTGTAGAAATTAGAACCTGTTTCATCTTAGTTAATTTAGTTTGATACAGGTTCATTCAATATTGTGCCAACCATTAAAACATTGCTAAGTAATTGATGTTTAGCTATATAGATAATACAATTTTTAATCTACAAAACTAAAATGTCCTGATAATAGAAAGGGATTCTTAAAAATGGAAAGTTGAGGGAAGCTTCATGAAATGTGGTCACCAACTTTTTGTTCAGCAAAATAGAGGGTATTAACAGATCTAAGTAACTCTGTGCATTATTTGCAAGCTTTGCACTGTTTGTTTAGTTTTTGTAGATAGGAACTGCAAAAATGCTAAAAATTGCTTCAGCAATTCATTTGATAGGATCGTAATTGTAGAGCTATCAACGTCCCCTCTTGCATGGATATTGTTCGTCTTTGCTTCGTCTCTTGTTCGTACCATGTTTGGATCTTGTTCGGTTCGTGTTCGGTATGTACCGAATATGACCCAAAGCTGACCCGAAGCATACCCTAACAAACCATGGTTTCTCCCCTGTTTGTTCACTGAGGTCTTACACTGATAAGGTTGACAAATGCGGTGAGGTTACTGTAATTGGGTGACAATTTGTATTTGGTATAGAGAGAATGCAGTACTAAGCTGTGTTTTTTAAAAAGCATTCATTGCATCCACTAATTTTTGCAGATCAGCATCAGTATGCAATGCATTGATCACTGCACGATTGATTTTCTTTCCCTTCGGATCTGGATAGGCAAATGAGGAGATGATGATTCCTTGTTTTGCGAAAAATGCTTCATCATTTTCTTCAGGGAAAATAAAAACAGGCAGTTCTTTGTGAAAATGAATGTCCTTGCGATTTGCAAACAGATCCTGTAAAAGCTTTTTATTCCTGTCCAGCATGATCCTTTGTTGCCGATAGATATCTTGTGATTGGCAAAATGCATAGAGCATAGAAGGTGATGGGGGTGTAGTGGCAGCATACCACGTGCTTGATCTTATTTTATCGGCCCTGCTTTTATCGCTGCAACTAATAGCTCCTGCCTGAATATTCATAGCTTTAGAAAGAGAATAAGTAATGATGTATTCGATATTTTCTTTTCGGGGTAATCGGCTGCTGATCCCTTCTCCGTTATTGCCTAATAAACCCATACCGTGACTATCATCAATAATGCAGATAACATGTTTTTCAATTGTATTTAAAAATGAAAAATCATAGACTTCTGCAGTCAGCTGATTGAGTGAATCGCTGAGAATAATAGGAGGAAGGTTGTAATGATTATTGTTGATGCTGTCTATAGTTTCATTGGCCCAGTCTGTAAACTGTAAAACTGAATTGTGATTGGTCCTGATAGCCGGATGACAGAATGGAGCGTGAAAAAAACAGCTTCCTTCTGCAATGGATTCAACTGAGGCTTTGCCAGCCGTAAAACCGCTTTGCATTAAAACAGTATCAGCTGTTTGGGTTAGTTCAGTTAATATGTTCTCTGTTTCAGCATATATTTTCAGTTGCGTGTTGGAGATCCTGGAACTGGGGAATACAGTACCATATAATTCAATTCCTTTTTGTACATTGGTTATAAATTGGGGCTGATGATTCATTCCCAAATATGCATAGCCTGAAAAGAACAGCATTTCTGTATTGTTGATCAAAGACGTTCTACTGGGAGTAGCATTTAATTGAAACATGATATCCTGAATTGTTTTTCAAAATTAATGCATATCAGGTAGGATTACCATTAATGTGATC
>CAIKTE010000309.1 GCA_903830285.1 uncultured Chitinophagaceae bacterium
TCCTGTAACAATTGTTCCGAAAAATATCTGTGGGGTATGCGCATCAATATTCTTTAGGATGGTTTTTTGTGCTGCAGCTGCAGCAGTGTATAAAAGTTCAGGATCGCACGGAAAGAAAATAGGATTCTTGGTAAAGTCATATGGATTTAATGTGCCCCATTTTTCCAAACCATTTGTACTTAATCTTCCGTAATCGTGATAGGCTATTTGTTTGGCAACCACAATATCACCCGGACTTAAAGCAGGATTCATTGCACCTGCAATGCCGCTAAATAAAATAGCTTTTGGATGAAAATGTTCCAGCAGCAAAGATGTAGTAATGGCCGCATTTACTTTTCCAATACCTGCTCTGGTTAAAACAATTTGTTTTCCGTTCAATACTCCTTCATAAAAATGAATGCCTTCAATAACAGATTCTTTTTTGTTCTCAATCTTGCTTCTCAATAATTCCACTTCTGTTTCAAATGCACCAATGATGGCAATTGTATGATTGGCTTTTACAGGAAAATAATTCGCATCTTTTTCAGTCTTCGCCAATAAGCCTTGCGCTTGTGAAGATTGAATAACAAATAAAAATGTACATAAAAAAAATAGTCTTCTCATAAAGTATAAGGTGTTTTAGTTTCCCCTTTAGGGGACGGAAGGGGTATCCTAATGTATTCTATCTCCTCTCAATTCCAGATCTTTCATCACTTCTGTTTCATGATCCAGCCATTCCTGCCAGCGTTTGCGCACTTTATTTGTGTCAACATACGTTTCTGCCAGATCAATGAATAAAGTATAGTGCCCTGCTTCACTTTCCATAAAACGCCTGTAGAAATTGCGCATATATTCATCATTCAGTCCTTCGCTTAATCGCTTGAAACGCTCACAACTTCTGGCTTCTATTAATGCCATGGTAAGCATCTGGTCTAAAAATCGTTCTTCAGTTCCGCCACCTTTTCTTTGAAATTCCAGTAATTTATTTACATACACGTCTTTACGTTGAATGCCCAGTTTCAAATTTCTCTTTAAGAGTTCATTCAATACCAAACGAAAATGCCCCCATTCTTCCGTAACGATGGGAGCCAATTCCAACACTAATTTCTCTTTATCGGAGTAACGTTGAATATAGGAGATGCATGTCAGTGCAGCTTTTTGTTCGCAGTAAGCATGATCGGTCAATATGGCTTCTAAACTGATGCCAGCCAGATCAACCCAACGGGGATCGGTAGGTAATTGTAAACCGAGAATATTTTTAGTGTCCTGTGATAATTCCATTTTTATTTTTCTAAGTGAGCTTTTGTTTTCATTGCAAATAAACAAAATGAATGGCAGACTGATATCACTGATTCATATCTGTTCAAATCCGCAATATCTGCGTTTTCCGTGTTCTATTCCTCGCCTCATTTAATTCTGCGGCCGGTATCAAAAAATCATTAATTTCAATGTATAAACCTTTGCTATGCGTATTGTTCCATTGATAATTTCGGCAACAGCTACCACGGCTTTAATTGTTGTATTAAATATGCAATTGCCGGTTGGTACCGGTAAAACGCCAAGACTGGGTTATTTTCTATCGCCTCAACAGGGTTTCTGGCAAAATGCCGAACCTGCTGATCTTTCTTTTGATAAGAATATTTCGATCAAAGGAATCAATGCTAATGCTGATGTATATTTTGATGACCGATTAGTTCCTCATATTTATGCCAATAACGATACAGATGCTTATTTTATTCAGGGATATCTCCATGCAAAATTCCGCTTATGGCAGATGGAATTTCAAACAAGTATCGCTGCAGGAAGGTTGAGTGAGATCATTGGAGAAGATGGTTTGAAGACCGATAAATATTTCAGAAGACTGGGTATGGTATATGGTGCCGAACAATCATTGAAAGCGCTGGAAACAAATCCTGAAACCAAAGCAGCAACAGATGCATACACGAATGGGGTGAATGCATATATCAGTGCTTTAAAGGAAAATGAACTTCCTTTTGAGTTTAAATTATTGGACTATAAACCCGAATTATGGAGCAATTTAAAAACGGCTTTGTTCTTAAAGTTTATGTCCTTCGATTTGACCGGTCAAGGTGATGATGATCTCTGGATGACGAATACAAGGAATTACCTCGGCTATGATACATTTAAAAAATTATTTCCCGAAAGAGCAGATTCATTGGATCCCATCATTCCCAAAGGAACAGGTTTCGATAAACCAAGCATTGCAGTAAAAATCCCTGCCAATGCTGATTCAGTATATTTTCATAAGAATGATCAGGGCATTACTGCAACGCCACCCATCATTCCCAATAAAAACAACGGAAGCAATAACTGGGCTGTCAGCGGTGCCAAAACAAAAAGCGGTAAACCTATTTTATGTAGTGATCCGCATCTGGGTTTGAACCTTCCTTCTTTATGGTACGAAATGCAGATCACCACACCTACGCATAATACTTATGGTGCATCCTTTCCCGGTGCTCCTGCCATCATAATTGGATTTACCGATAGTATTGCATGGGGTGTTACCAATGCCGGAAGAGATGTCAAAGACTTTTACGATATCAAATTCCGCGATACAACCATGCAGGAATATTGGTTCAATAATGAGTGGAAGAAAGCTGAATTCAGGACCGAAACGATCCGTATCAAAAATAAACCTGATGATGTGGAAACCATTGCCATGACTGTTTTTGGTCCGGTAATGTATGATCATAGTTATAAAAGCAGGAATGAAGACGGCAGATATTATGCAGTAAGATGGACCGCACATGACCCAAGTAATGAACTCTTTACTTTTTATCAATTGAACCGTGCCAAAAATTATAATGATTATGTAGCCGCGATTCTTCCTTATCAATGCCCCGGACAAAATTTTGTATTTGCATCCGTGAGTGGCGATATCGCCATTCGTCAGCAAGGGAAATTTGTAGCCAAATGGAAACACCAGGGCGATTTTGTACAACCAGGAACTGATTCCACATATATGTGGAAGGGATTTATTCCTGCTAGCGAAAATCCGCAAATGGAAAATCCTTTAAGAAGTTTTGTTAGTAGTGCCAATCAGATGGCGGTTGATTCAACCTATCCATATTATTTGGGAAGATCAGGGAATTTTCCTGTGTACAGGGGATACCTGATCAACAGAAAATTGTCTTCGATGGATAATATCACGCCGGAAGATATGGAACGAATGCAGACGGATAATTATAATGTAGTAGCAGAATTTACAAGACCATTCTTATTAAAATATCTGGATGAAACAAAATTAAACAGCGAAGAAAAAAAATACCTGGATTTATTAAAAACATGGAACCTGCGGAATGACATTCAGGAAAAAGGTAGCACCGTGTATAAAGTATTTTGGGATAGTTGCTATAAACAAACTTATAGCGATGAGTATGGCAAAAGCAAGCTTCCATTGTATTGGCCGGAACAAGTAACTTTTGTGGAAGCCTTATTGAAAGATTCGGCCTATGCATTTGCGGATGATATCAACACTGTTGATATAAAAGAAACATGGAAGGATGTTGTGCTTGCCGCATTTCATAAAGCATGTAAGACCCTTCAGAAAGCATCGAATGAACATAAACTGGAGTGGGGTGTTTTTAAAGATACCTATGTAAATCATCTCTTGAAGATCCCTGCATTAAGCAGATTACACCTGCCTATTGGTGGTGGTGGCGAAATGATCAATGCAACAACGGCCAATCATGGACCGAGTTGGAGAATGATCGTTCATTTGACTGATAAAGTACAGGCATTTGCTGTGTATCCCGGCGGACAAAGCGGAAACCCCGGCAGTAAATATTACGATACATTTATCGACAGTTGGGTAGAAGGAAGATATTATTCCGTTTTATTTTTAAAGAAACAGGAAGCAGAAAGCAACAGCCGGATCAAGTGGCATTTTAGTTTTGTAAAAGCATAAATCACGACCATGAAATTTATAACAGCCATCATATTAACCGCCTTACTAAGCTTTGCATTTGGTTTATTTACAGTATTGCCCTGGTGGAGTTTCGCAGTAACCTCATTTATTATTGCAGCAGCCATTCATCAAAAAGCAGGGAAAGCATTTCTCGCTGCATTCATTGCCGTGTTTCTATTATGGGCTATTCTTGTGTTCATTATCGATAATGCCAACCAACATTTATTATCGGTAAAAGTGGCCACCATATTACCGCTGGGAGGTTCATCTTTTGCATTGATCTTATTAACCGCATTTATTGGTGGATTGGTAGCGGGTTTATCTGCTTTAACAGGAAGTTATTTACGTAAGCATTGATTTTTTTGAAACAAACTTTTGTATTTCATTGTGACTCCACTGCCTTCGACTCTTTCGGTAAAAGAATAGCACACTTGAGAGTTCTGTTCTTTATGCTGTTTTTATGCAAAAACCAACTGCAACCCAACTAACCTTCCAGAAAAGCAGGGGAAAATCCCCGGTTTCTTTTGGTCTTGCTTTGGTCTTGTTTTGGTCTTCTTTTGCTTTTGTTTTGCTTATACCGAAGCAGACCAAAGCAAGACCAAAAGGAAACAAAAAGGAAAGAAGAACAAGACCAAAGCAAAAGAGGAAGGAGATCAAGCTATCAATTGACTTTTGAGGGGCGACTTTATCTATGGATTCTTAATTAAAAATCAGGCTAAGTTTTACTCTCAATAAATAACAAAATAGTATTTCATTAACACTTTGGATTGCAAAAAAATGCTTTAAAAAAGAGTAGAGGTAAATATTTAGTATCTAAAATGTTGATTAATGGACAGCATTATCCAACCTTCGTCTTAAGTCCGATAACACATAATCATGCTCGGCCCGGATCGCTTTTTCTTCCCAAAGATCCCAATAAAAACGTGGTTTTAATTCCGATTTATAGATTGTAATTCTTCTTAATTCGGTTGAATCTCCAACTGCCTTAAATAAATAAACAGCATCTTGAAAGTGTAACCATTTTCTTCCGGGCATATTATACTTTGTAATTTTCATTTGCAAGATCTCACCTCGTTTAAACTCGGTTACAATTTCATCTATTGTTCCTTCTTTAAAATAGCAAGTTCGTTTTGCGCCAATAGAATCTTTTTCTAAAATACATTTTATTGGAGTTTGTATGCCAATGCTAAATAAGAAAGGTTTCTTGCTTTGCAGTGTATCGAAAGATTTTACATAATCAAAAACAGTTTCTTTTGAATAAGGCAAAATGATCTTGGTTTCAATTCTTACTTCGGTATACTTTTCAGTAAAAAATTTTTCGAAGCTGCTTGATGCAAACAAAATAATAATAGGCAATACATAGGCATTTGTATGTGTTCCTTTTTCATTGTCTTTTTTATCTCTTGTTTTTTTAATTTGAAAACCTATATAGATCCCGACAAATAACAGTATATACATTAATGGCGTAAGCGTCAATACACACCACATACTTTCAAGACCGCCAATGAGCAGCAAATAAAAAAAGATAATGACGCCAATGATACTAGCTATAATAACAACGATCCCGAATTTGGGATATTGACCTATTACATAACCCAGAAGAATTGGCATTATACAAAATAATGTCAGCCCATAAGGAATAAGGTTAAGTTCTACAAGGCCAAACCCTAAACAAGAAAAGACTACAGTTAGGATGACTATAATTATAAATGTTTTTGTATCTACTTTATTCATGTGAAAATTTGATAAGTAAAATAACAGATAGAATTGAAAGTGCAAAAATTTACAGGCGTCAAAACAAAGAATAGAAACTACAAGTGTGTGTATTTTTCTCTGAAAGCAGTGAATTCAACGGAACAGAGGAGAGCTAATGCAGCTTGTTCATCAAGCTTTTTTCGTTAAAATCTTCCCACATATCCATCGGCATGAAAATTGTAACTTTTTGTAAGCTATTTTCGTTGCAACGACTATGAGAATTTTTAATTTACTGATCTGCGCTTTTTTCCCATTTATTCTTTTTGCAAATACCATAACTGGTTTTGTGAAAGACAGTAAGGGTAATGCATTGCCTTTCGCATCCATTCTCATAAAAGGCACAACAAAAGGAACAACGGCTAACAGCAAGGGTAAATACAGCTTGTCCATTGAAGCAGGTGATTATGTATTGATTTGTCAGCATGTTGGTTTTAAAGCCGAAGAGAAAAAAATAAAGATCAATAAGAGCGAAACAGAACTGAATTTCGAATTACAGGAACAGCAATACGATCTGAAAGAAGTGGTGGTTAAAAGCGGGGCAGAAGATCCGGCTTATGAAATTATCAGGAACGCCATTAAAAAAAGAGAAGAGCATTTGAACGAGATCAAAAAGTTTCAATGTCGGGTGTATATCAAAGGCCAGTTGCAGTTAAGGGATTATCCCAAAAAATTTATGGGTGATAAAGTTGATTTTGAAGATGGAGATACCAGTAAAAGAAAAATGATCTTTTTATCGGAGACCGTTGCCAATTACTCTGTAGAAGACAGTAAGAGAAAGATAGATGTTATTTCCACAAAAGTAAGTGGGCGCAGTGACGGATTTGGTTTCAGTAGTCCGCAGATCGTTTCTTTTTATGAGAATATCATTCCCATTGGTCGCGGATTAAATCCACGCGGATTTATTTCCCCCATCAGCAATAATGCATTGAATTATTATAAGTACAAATTTGAAGGAACGTTCTATGAGAATGGTATTGAGATCAATCGCATTAAAGTAACACCTAGAAGAAAGTACGAACCCCTGTTTACCGGACATATCAACATCATTGAAGGGGAATGGCGTTTGCAGAGTGTTCAGCTAAAATTGCTGAAAGAACAACAAATGCAATTCATCGATACACTCGGGATCGAACAATTGTTTGTGCCGTTAAAAAATGTTTGGGTAATTAAACAGCAAGTCATTTATCCCGCAGGGAAATTTTTCGGGTTTGATTTCTTTGGAAACTTTGTTCAGGTCTACGATCAGTTTGATATTGAACCCACATTTAAAAAGAAATTCTTTAACAGCACACTGTTGAAATTTTTCGACAGCAGCAATAAAAAGCCTTTGTCTTATTGGGATAGTATTCGTCCCCTGCCTTTGCTGGAATCAGAGATAAAGGATTATAAAAAGAAAGACAGTTTAGAACAATTAAGAAAAGAACCGAAATATCTGGATAGCCTTGACAGGGTGAGAAACAAAGTAACATTCAGCAAACTGTTTTTAACCGGACAAAGTTTTGAAAAACAAAAGAGAAAAGAGACTTTTGCATTTGATCCCTTGATCTGGTTGATCGGTTTGTATTACAATCCTGCTGAAGGAAGATTGACCAATTACGGTATGCATTATACAAAAGAGTATAAAGGCAGGCAGCAATTGACTTTGCATCCGGTTATTCGTTACGGTTATAGCAATAAACATTTCAATGCTTATTTGAACAGCAGTTTTATTTTCGGGAAAAAATATATCAATACTTTCAGCGTAAGCGGCGGTACAAAAGTGTTTCAGTTCAATAATAATAATCCCATCAGTGAGATCAATAACACTTTAAGTACCTTTTACTGGCAGCATAACTGGATGAAGACCTATGAAGCGGCGTTCTTTAAAATAGGGTATTCAAAAGCCCTAGGTGAAGGATTCAGTTCTACGATCAATATTCAATATCAGGATAGAAAGCCTCTTGACAATAGTATCAATGACCTGAAAGGAGAAGTGTTTGCACCCAATTATCCAACAGAGTTGATGGGTTCTAATATCGATCCTCATAAAGCTTTTATTGCAACAGTTGGCATTAACTGGCGACCCGGTACAAAGTATATTGAATTCCCCGACAGGAAGATCAATATTGGTTCAAAATATCCAACATTCAATGTTTCGCTTACGCAGGGTGTAAATGGTTTATTGGGAAGTTCAGTGGATTATACGCAATGGCATTTCAATATGAATGATAACCTGAATTTAAAATTAGGAGGACGGATCAGTTATAAGATCGAAGCAGGTGGCTTTATCAAAGCCAATAAATTGTATACTCCCGATTATCAGCATTATCTAGGCGATCAAACCGCTATTGCCAGTCAGTATTTGAATGGTTTTCAATTGCTGCCTTATTATCAGTTCAGCAATACTGAAAAATTCTATACTGCAGGTCATCTGGAATATCATTTGAATGGGCTGTTGACCAATAAGATTCCCGGATTCAGAAAACTCAACTGGTTTTTTGTTTTTGGGGGAAATGCTTTGTATATCAACAGCAATTCTAATTATTATGAAGCATTCTTTTCTGTTGAGAATATTTTCAAGATCGGAAGGATCGATTTTGTTCAGGGATATCAGCAAAACGGGAATACAACAACGGGTATACGTTTTTCTTTGCCTTTATTATTTCAGGGAGGAGGAAATGCTAATTAGAAGCGTGAGCGTTTTTTGATTCGAACTCTATTCTTTCAAGCCGGTTTAGCAAATGATAGATGGTGTTATCCTTTACTTTCGAAACAAAATATTCAGGCATCACTTTATCGGTCCAGATAATATGTGTGATATGTTTCAGGATATTTTCCAATGATAATTCGTAGAAGGATGAAGAGTCTGAACTGTTCAGGTTTTTATGCAGTTTCAAATTCATATAATCATTATCTGCCAGCTGATGCTCACAAAAAGTATCAATGAATAAGGAGATCACCTTTTTTTCATTTTCGCCATTACCATTAAAATTAAAAGGGATGAAATCCTTTTTAAGTGTGATCAGCATCTGTACTCCCGACGATTGATATGTGGTTAGGTTGGGCAAATTTAAACGGATTATAGTACGTGAAGGTAGACTCATTCTGATCATGGCATTTAAACTGATTATCTTTTATCATTATTTTAAGAGCTACCTTAAAATCTGATTAAGATTTTACCAATTTGATATAGTTTTGCCACAGGATTTTGCCCGCCATGCAAGCGGGTCCGATTTAATCATGGAATATTGGCTTGAGAAAGTTGATATCTGAAATACGCAATAATGGCATTATTACATAATCGAATCAATAATGAGGAGTTGAAAAAACGCCTCATGGGGGAAACAAACCCTAGAACTACTATTAGTTTTTATAACTATTTGGAGATCCAGAATCCACACGAATTTAGGGATTATTTGTATAAACATCTTCAGCAAGAAAAGGTTTTTGGGCGAATTTATGTTGCCAAAGAAGGGATCAATGCGCAAATAAGTGTCCCCTCCGATAATTTCGAATCATTTAAAAGCTTTTTGTATTCCATCGAGGGTTTGAATGGGATACGCTTAAATATTGCCGTGGATGATGACGGGAAAAGCTTTTGGGTATTAAAAATAAAAGTGAGAGAAAAGATCGTGGCAGATGGTATTGACGATGATTCTTTCAATATGCACCAAAAAGGGAAGTATGTGAATGCCGAGCAGATGAATGTTTTAATGAATGATCCCGATACGGTGATCATTGATATGCGCAATCATTATGAATATGAAGTGGGGCATTTTGTAAAAGCGCTGGAAGTTCCATCAGACACTTTCAGAGAACAATTGCCTATGGCGGTTGACATGATGAAAGGGAAGGAGGATAAAAACATTATCATGTATTGCACAGGCGGGATCCGTTGCGAGAAGGCAAGTGCTTTTATGCTGCACAAAGGATTTAAAAACGTTTTCCATCTCGAAGGGGGTATCATCAATTATGCTAAGCAGGTGAAAGAAAATGGATTGGAAAGTAAGTTCATTGGAAAGAATTTTGTGTTTGATGAAAGACTAGGCGAAAAAATAACCGAAGATGTAATTGCAAAATGTCATCAATGCGGCAAGCCTTGCGATACACATACGAATTGTAAGAATGATGGCTGCCATTTATTATTCATTCAATGTGAGGAATGTGCAGCAAAATTTGATGGTTGTTGCAGTGAGGAATGCAAAGAAATTTATCATCTACCCGAAGAACAACAAAAAGAGATCCGAAAAGGAATTGATAAGGGACAAAATATTTTCAACAAATCAAAAGTTAGATTACGTCCAAGATTAAATGAATGATGATTGAAAAGGGGAGATGTGAAAAGTGAAAAGTGAGATGTGAAAGGTGAAAAGAGAAATGTGAAAAGTGAATAGTCAAATATGAAAGCACGTATTCACCTTTCACCATTGATCTTTCACCATCAAAGTCATTTCCAGATAAGGATAACCATACCGGTTAAAATAAAACCTGCACCCAGCAATACTTTTGCAGTAACAGGTTCTTTTAATAGAACAAATGAAAGGATCAATGTAATCACAATACTTGCTTTATCAATCGATGCTACATAGGAAACCTGACCTTCTTTCATGGCCCGGTAATAAAATACCCAAGACATAGAAGTAGTGATACCCGATAGTGTTAGAAAGAAAATGTTTTTTAATGAAGTGCCCTGTATTTCAGCAAATGCATTCCTGAATAGAAAAGCATTTGCAACAACAATAGAGAAAACGATTGAAGTACGAATGGCCAATGCAGTATCACTGCTCAGATCTTTCATGCCAAACTTTGCAAGTACAGACGTGATGCCTGCGAAGACCATGGAGATAATAGCATAAACGATCCACTTTTCCATTATAATAAATTAAAGTGTTTTCAATGATTGAATAATGGCTTGATAGGTTTCTTCATCGCTGTGATTTTCAGGAACAAAATCTTCACCGATCACTTTCTCAAATAGTTCAATATACTTTTTTGAAATGGTATTTACCCATTCATCTGTCATTTCAGGAACAGCCTGCCCTTCTTTTCCCATAAAATTATTTGCGATCAGCCATTCCCTTACAAACTCTTTACTCAATTGCATTTGGCGTTCGCCTTTTTTCTGCCTTTCTTCAAAACCTTCTGCATAAAAATAGCGGGAAGAATCGGGCGTATGAATTTCATCCATCAAATAAATAGTATCACCTATTTTCCCGAATTCATATTTAGTATCAACAAGAATCAGTCCGCGTTTTGAAGCGATGGACTTTCCTCTTTCAAATAATTGCAAAGCATATTTTTCAATAATGGACCATTCTTCTGCTGAAGCCAATTGCTGCGCGATGATCTCTTCTTTACTGATATCCTCATCATGTCCTGCAGCAGCTTTTGTAGAGGGTGTAATAATGGGGGATGGGAAATAATCGTTTTCTTTCAACCCTTCCGGCAAGGCAATTCCGCATAGTTTTCTTTTCCCTTCGGAATAAGTTCTCCAGGCATGTCCGGTCAGGTTTCCACGAACCACCATCTCGATTTTAAATGGTTCACACCTTTTTCCGATGCTCACATTTGATGCAGGCACATCTAACAGCCAATTGGAACAAATATCTTGGGTAGCCTTGAGCATATAAGCAGCAATCTGGTTTAAAACCTGTCCTTTAAAAGGGATTGCTCTTGGCAAAACAACGTCGAAAGCTGAGATGCGATCACTTGCCACCATGACCAATAAATCGCTACCAATGGAATAAACATCTCTTACTTTTCCTTTGTAAAAATGAGTCTGATCGGGAAACTGGAATGTTGCCATAAGTCAAAGTAACACCGTAGAACCATAAAAGATTCACTGAAAGAATACTTTTTCTCAACAAGAAATCTTTATTTGTGAACAAATTAAATTTTTGCATAAAAATAACAATCACTATTTTGCTGTACAATTCAATTAAAACTAGCCATTATGAGAAGAATTATTAGCTCAGTTAGCTTGCTGTTAATCTTAGGATTAAGCGTAATTACAAGCTATGCTCAGCAATCTACAACTGTATCCGGAAATGTAAAGAACAGTAAGTCAAAAGATGCTGTTTCTGCAGTATCTGTTACAATTAAAGGGAGTACCACCGGTACTTATACAAATGATAAGGGTGATTTTAAATTCACAACCTCACAAAAACCCCCTTTTACATTAGTGTTTTCTTCTGTTGGTTTTGCTGATAAAGAGCTTGCTGTAACAGGAAGCACTGAAGGCGTAAATGTGGAAGTATTACCTACTTACACTTTGGGAGATGAGGTGGTTGTATCAGCTTCACGTGTTCCGGAAAGAATACTGGAATCGCCGGTTTCTATTGAAAGAGTGAATGCTGCAGCGATCAGAAATTCACCTACACCAAGTTATTATGATATCATCGGTACTCTAAAAGGTGTTGATATCACTACTTCAAGTTTAACTTTTAAATCTGTCAGTACTCGTGGTTTTAACGGAAGTGGTAACCTTCGTTTAAATCAGATCGTTGACGGAATGGATAATCAGGCACCCGGTTTAAACTTCCCGGTAGGTAATGTTGTTGGTATAACCGAATTAGATGTTGATAATATGGAATTATTATCAGGTGCATCTTCTGCATTATATGGCCCGGGTGGTATGAATGGTACTTTACTCATCAATAGTAAAAGCCCGTTCAAATATCAGGGATTGAGTTTTCAGGTGAAACAAGGTGTTAACCATATTGATAGTTACGAACGTCCTATAGGTGCTTATTATGATTGGAGTGTTCGTTATGCTACAAAAGTGGGTGACAGATTTGCCTATAAGATCGGTGCTCAATTTACACAGGCAAGAGATTGGTTGGCAAACAATAATGCCAATTATTCCCGTACCACAGGTACTCCATTGGGACAGGTTGTTCCAGGTGGAAGAGAAACTGATCCGAATTTTGATGGTGTAAATGTATATGGTGATGAAACAACTTCAAGTCTGCAGGGTGTCAGCAATTCAGTAAGAACTTCTGTTGCTGCAGCAGGTGGTCCAACATTATTACCAACTTTAGATGGTGCAATTAATGCAGGTTATTCGCTATCACAGTTCCAAGGGTTATTTGTTGGTCCTTTAGCTCCATTTGCACCTTATGCACCTATTCTTTACGGTTCAAACAGTACTAAGAATTATTATAATGGTGTAAATGTTAGCCGTACAGGTTATAATGAAAGCGATGTTGTAGATCCAACTACTGTAAATGTAAAATTAACAGGTGGGGTATACTATAAAGTTACAAATGATATTGAAGCTTCTATCGTAGCAAACTGGGGTACAGGTAATACAGTTTATACTGGTAGTGATCGTTATTCTTTGAAGAATCTTAGAATGGGTCAGTACAAAGCAGAATTAAAAAGTAAGAACTGGTATCTGAGAGCTTATGCTACTTTAGAAGATGCAGGTGATTCTTATAACGCAACTATTGCTGCAAGATTATTCAATGAAGCATGGAAACCTAGTACAACATGGTATCCTACTTATGCTACTGCTTATACACAATATCTGGCTGCCGGTCTTAGCCAAACAGATGCACACAATGCATCTCGTGCTGTAGCAGATGCAGGCAGACCAACAGGACAGATCTTTAAGAGTTCTACTTTCCAACAAATAGTTCAAACTCCAATTTCAAAAGGCGGTGCATTATTTTTAGACAAATCTGCATTGTATAATTTAGAAGGTCAGTATAACATGACTGATGCCTTAGGATTGGCAAAAACAAAAACAGAATTATTGGTAGGTGGTAACTGGAAGAGATATTGGTTAAATTCTGAAGGAACTTTATTTGCTGATAAATCTACTTTGAATCCCGGTAAGATCATGATCCAGGAAGTAGGTGCATATGGTCAATTAAGTCAAAGATTATTTAACGATGTTTTGAAATTGAGTGTTTCAGGTCGTTATGATAAGAACCAAAATTTTGACGCTAAATTCACACCTCGTTTGTCAGCTGTTATGAAAATAGCTAAGGATAATAACCTTCGCTTCTCTTATCAGCAAGCTTACCGTTTCCCATCAACTCAAAACCAATGGATCAATTTAGTTGTTGGTGGTGGTACTGTATTATCAGGAGGTTTGCAACAAATGATCGACTATTATAACATGAACGGGAATCCTATTTACAGTGCAACCGGAACTGCTATAAAATTCACTGCTTTGAAGCCTGAAAGATCTTCATCTTATGAATTTGGTTACAAAGGATTGTTGACCAAACAATTAATGGTTGATGCATATTATTACTTTGCAACTTATGATGATTTTATAACCACTTCAAATGGTTTGCAGGTTGGTTTTAACCCAGTATTGAACAGATCAAATACAGCTTTCAGTGTTGCTCAAAATGCAACAGGTACTGTTAAAACTAACGGATGGGGTTTATCTTTAGAATATTTATTGCCGGCTAATTTCTTTGCAACAGGTAATGTATTCTCAGATCAGGTAAGTAGCCAACCTTCTGATCCAAACTTCATATCTTATTTCAATACTCCTAAAACGAGATTGAACCTTGGATTTGGTAACAGTGGATTTGGTTATAAGAACAGATTTGGTTTCAGCGCTGCTTACAAATGGCAGGATGGCTTCTTCTATCAGGGTTCTTTTGCAGTTGGTCAGGTTGCTGCTTTTGGTACTGTTGATGGAATGATCAGCTATAAGCTCACAGAGATCAAATCATTGATCAAAATTGGTGCTACAAACGTATTTAACCATTATTATTACACTGGTTTTGGTAATCCTCAAATCGGAGGTCTTTACTATATCAGCTTTGGATATAACGTATTTTAAAGTACACGGGTTAGTAAGTCAGAATCCTCCTGCCATTGAGCAGGAGGATTTTTTTTGCCCCATACTGTAACTGTTTTGGTTTTATACTGCATAATCTTATATTTTTGCCCCTCATTTAACTAATTAATCATTATGCGATCTATTGCTTTCAGAGAAGCGCTGCGTGAAGCCATGAGCGAAGAAATGAGGAGGGATGAAAGGGTTTTATTGATGGGAGAGGAAGTTGCCGAATATAACGGGGCATACAAAGTAAGTCAGGGCATGCTGGCTGAATTTGGAGCTAAACGTATCATCGACACACCTATTTCTGAACTGGGGTTTACTGCAGTAGCCGTTGGTGCTGCCCAAAACGGGTTAAGACCGATTGTTGAATTCATGACATGGAACTTTTCTGTGTTGCCCTTGGATCAGATCCTGAATACCGCATCTAAAATGCTGGCGATGAGTGGCGGTCAAATTTCCTGCCCTATTGTTTTCAGAGGGGGTAATGGAAGTGCAGGTCAGTTAGGTGCACAGCATAGTACAGCTTTTGAAAGTCTATATGCGAATATTCCGGGTATTAAAGTGGTTTCGCCTTCTAACGGATATGATGCAAAGGGTTTATTAAAGCAAGCTATTCGTTACGAGGAAGATCCTGTAATGTTCATGGAAAGTGAGGTTTTATATGGCGATAAATGTGAAGTGCCTGAAGAAGAATATTATATTCCATTAGGCAAAGCAGATGTTAAAAAAACAGGCCGCGATGTAACCATCGTTTCATTTAATAAGATGATGAAAGTAGCATTGGGTGCTGCTGCAGAATTGGAAAAAGAAGGGATAAGTGCTGAAGTGATCGATCTGAGAACCATTCGCCCTTTGGATTGGCATACTATTTTAGAAAGTATCAAAAAAACAAACCGATTGGTGATCGTAGAAGAACAATGGCCATTTGGTTCTGTAAGTTCTGAAATCACTTATAGAATTCAGAAAGAAGGATTTGATTATTTAGATGCACCGATCCGCAGAATAACCAGTGCAGATGCTCCTATGCACTATGCACCTAATTTAGCTGCATTGGCCATTCCGGATATTGAAAGAACAGTGAAACTGGTAAAGGAAGTGATGAATTTAAAGAAATAAGGAAGTGAAATATGAATGGTGAAATGTGAATTCTGATAACATTAATAAAATCCCGAAGCAATTGCTTCGGGATTTTTAATTTTAAGCTGTGAGAAATCTTTTGTTAGTTCTGATGATTTTATTTGCTGGGAGATGCTTTTCTCAGCAAACTGATTCATTGATTCAGGCAAAGGATAGTTTGCAGGAAGTAACTGTACAGGCATTCTTATCCAATAAAAACCGGAAAGATGTTCCTGTATCTGTTGCGGTGATCACTCAAAAGGAACTGCAAAACATTTCAACAACATCCTTACTGCCTTCTATCAATACAATTACAGGTGTAAGAATGGAAGAACGTTCGCCGGGAAGTTATCGTTTATCTGTTCGCGGCAGTACATTGCGATCACCATTCGGTGTGAGAAATGTAAAGATTTACTGGAATGAGATCCCTTTAACTGATGCCGGCGGCAATACGTATTTAAATCTGATCGATGTGAATCAATTGACAGCTGTGGAATTGATCAAAGGACCTTCTGCTAGTATGTATGGCGCAGGAACAGGCGGCGTACTTTTATTAAGATCGGCTCAGCCTTATTTAGCTAAATCAACAAACACATTCAATGCATCTCTCAGTTCGGGTTCATATAATTTGCTGAATGAACAAACATCCTGGATACATCAGCAACAAAATTTCACGACAGGTATACAGCAGTCACATCTGCAAAGTGATGGTTACCGTAAACAATCCACTATGCGAAAGGATGCTTTGAAATGGGATGGAAGTATTCAACTAAAGAAACAAACTTTCCATTTTTTAGTTTTTTACACTGATCTCTATTATCAAACGCCGGGTGGATTAACCAAAGCTCAAATGCTGCAAAACCCTCAGTCAGCAAGACCTGCAGCAGGAGCCATTCCCGGAGCAGTGCAACAAGAAGCTGCCATCTACAATAAAACTGTTTTCGGGGGATTGAATCATCAATATCAGTTAAATAAATCTTTTACAACAGAAACTTCTTTGATGCTGAATCATACTTCATTCAGCAATCCCGCCATCACAAATTATGAGAATAGAGATGAGACCAATACTGCTGCCAGAACTAAAATCATTTATCATACAAAGGTTGCTTCTGCAGATCTTCAATGGATAACAGGAGGAGAGTGGTTATACAATCATGCACGCATTGATGATTACGGAAATAAAAATGGTCATGCAGATACCTTGCAATTAAAAGATGATCTCTATACGAATCAATGGCTTGGGTTTACGCAGATCCAGATCAATTATCAAAGATGGAATTTGAATGCAGGTCTAAGTTTCAATGATCAATCAATGCATTACAAACGATTGACCGATGTGAATACAGATTATGTTACTACACAAAATAAAAATATAGCTGCACCGAGAATAGCATTGTTGTATAAGTTAGATAGGTCCATTTCTTTGTATGCAATTGCAGCCAAAGGATTTTCTCCACCATCATTGGCTGAAGTGCATCCGCAGGACAGGATATTTCACAGTGAACTGCAACCTGAATATGGATGGAATTTTGAAACAGCGATAAAGGGAGATATTCTTCAGCATCACCTGCAATTTGATTTGGCTGTTTATGATTTTGAATTGAAAGATGCGATCGTGATCAGAAACAATGGTCAGGGACAACAATACTTTATTAATGCAGGAAGTATTTCTGAAAAAGCTGTAGAGTTGTGGATGAAATATCATCTGTTGGATCATTCAACAAATTGTATAAGTGCTTTGAATATCTGGAGCAGTTATACCTATCAGCCTTATTATTTTACTTCTTATAAACAAGGGGTAAATGATTACTCAGGCAATGCGGTAACAGGTGTTCCAAAAAATAACTGGGTAACAGGTATTGAAATGGAAACGAAGAAGAATTTATATTTCAATATACAATACACACAAACTTCATCATTGCCATTGGATGATGCCAATGATGAATATGCAGATGCAAATCATTTATTGCAAGCAAAGATGGGAAAGCATTTCAGCATTCAAAGAACGGTTGTACATGTATATGTCGGTGCAGATAACTTATTAAATGAACACTATAGTATGGGAAATGATATCAATGCCGCTGCCAGAAGATTTTATAATCCAGCTGCGGAAAGAAATTTTTATTTGGGAATGAATCTAAGGTTTTAAATTATTTTTTGCTATCAACAGCAAACTTTGTGAAGATGAGGTAGCCTTTGAATTTTTAATGAAGACTTGCCATCTTGAGCCTTTTCCTTATTGATGCGTATTTATTTATTTCTATTAATAATATCCATCACAATAATATTATCAGCATAAATCTGCCATTGCTTTAGATGATTGTCTTCAATAATAGCAGTCCACGCTACAGGAATTCTCCAATAGTTACTATTATCCTTATTTTTTAAGTTCTTATATGTCCCACTCGCATATCCAAGAATACACAGCAATGAATCTTTTTCAAGAATTTCATTGACCTCGATCTTATAATCAGGGAATAATTCGAAATATGAAATCCAAGCCTGTCTCAGATTTTCTTTTCCTGACATTTTATTTTCGTGCGAATCAATTAATATGTGATCCTCAGTCAGCAAATCTAAAATACCGTCTATATCAGCATGATTGATAGCATCAGCAAATTCCAGTATGATCCTTTTTTTCATTTGTAAGGTTTGTTTTTAGTTGCCATAAAAACGGAACCATGAAACGAGCGTGGCAACAGGCGATGCCATAAAATACATTAACCGGTTACAGTAAACTTTCTTTCGCGGAAACTTTGTCTTTTAATAACTGTGCTTTCAACTCCTCCAAACCATTAAATTTAACTTCACCGCGGATATAATGTTTTACACGCACTTTTAAAATTTGCGTATAAATGTCTTCATCAAAATCAAAGATATTTACTTCTATCATTCTTTTCTTTCCATCCACTGTAGGGCGAACACCTATATTCATCATGCCTTTCAAACTCCCTACTCCGGTCTCCCGACTCCCGACTTGCACTTCCACAGCATATACCCCATTACCCGGAATTAATTTTTCTTCGCTTTCGATCTGCAGATTGGCCGTGGGATAACCGATCGTTCTCCCCAACTTATTTCCCTCGATCACTATTCCTTCAAAAAAATAATTATAACCGAGAAATTTGTTGGCTGTATCAATATCGCTGTTCAATAATGATTCACGGATCCTAGTAGAACTTACAATAACTTCATTCAAGACCTGTTCGGGAATTTCTTTTACATTAAAACCCAGTGAGAACCCATATTGGTCCATTAAATGGTAATCTCCTTCACGCCCTTTTCCAAAACGGTGATCATACCCTATTATGATGGTATGCGGTTTGAAATTTTTCCATAAAAAGTCCTTGATATATTGTTCTGCAGTTTGATTGGCAAATGCCTGATTAAAAGGAACCACTACCAAATGATGGATGCCCGCAGCTTCTAGCAATGCTATTTTTTCGTTCAGTGTATTCAACAATTTGATATCGCCGGGAACAGATGAAATAACTTTTCTGGGATGCGGATGAAATGTAATGATAACGGTCTCTCCGCTGATATTTTCAGCCGTTTCTTTCAATTGACGGATGATCTGTTTGTGCCCCAGATGAACGCCGTCAAAAGTGCCGATAGTAACAACAGCTTTGTTAAAAAGCGGTAAAGTTGATAATTCCTGATAAACTTTCATACAAGAATGCAAAACTAAAGCTTTTCAGCATTTATCATTCTCGTACTTTTGTAATGTTCATTTAACTATCGTAAATTTTATATAATGTCTCTTTATTCTCAACGCGGTGTATCAGCTCAGAAAGAAGATGTACACGCAGCTATTAAGAAATTAGATCAGGGATTATATCCTTATGCATTTTGTAAAATGTATCCTGATTATTTAGGCGGAAACACCAAAGTGGTCAATATCAGCCATTCGGATGGTGCCGGCAGTAAAAGTATCCTGGCATATTTGTATTGGAAAGAAACCGGGGATGTTAGTGTTTGGAAAGGTATAGCACAGGACGCCATCGCCATGAATATTGATGACTTGCTTTGTGTAGGTGTATATGATAATTTTTTATTTTCTTCCACCATTGACAGAAATAAAGCAGTGATTCCGGCTGAAGTAATTCAAGCACTCATCAACGGTACACAGGAATTCTTTGATAAATTGAAAATACATGGCGTAAATATTTATTATTTAGGCGGCGAAACAGCCGATGTTGGAGATATTGTAAGAACAGTTGCCGTGAATGGAACGATGACCGCACGCTGGCCCAAATCAAAGCTTATAACCAATGAAAAAATAGCTCCTGGTGATGTGATAGTTGGATTTTCCAGCAGCGGTATTGCATCTTATGAAACGGAATACAACAGTGGTTTGGGAAGTAATGGGTTGACGAGTGCTCGACATGATATACTAAGTAAATTTTACGCAGAAAAATATCCAGAGACATTTGAGCCCAAATTAGCAAAAGAGGTTGTTTATATTGGCAAGAGCAAATTGCAGGATGAAATTGCTATCAGTTATGAATTGCCTTTGCTCAATATTGGAAAACTGTTACTTAGTCCAACAAGAACCTATGCACCTTTAATGAAAATATTTCTGGAAAGATACTTTGCAGATATCAATGGCGTGATACATTGCAGTGGGGGCGGACAAACCAAATGCATGAAATATTTGCCTCGCAATATGCGTGTGATCAAAGATAATTTATTTGATCCACCGATCATTTTCAAACTCATTCAGCAGAATTCCGGGGCAGACCACAAAGAGATGTACCAGGTATTTAATATGGGGCATCGGTTAGAAATTTTCACGAATGAAAATACTGCCCGCAAAATGATCAAAGTAGCCAAGCAATTTAATATTGATGCACAGGTGATCGGAAGGGTAGAATCTTCTGCAAAAAAGGAATTAATATTAAAAGGAAGCTTTGGAGAGATCAGGTATTAACAGGCTTTTATCGTAAAAACATACTATTTTAAGGGCCAGCTTCGTTATCAAATATTCAATACTGATTAAATCAGCACTATGTCAGAAACAGTTGTATCTATTCACAATGCCAATATTTACCAGGGCAATTCACTTATCTTATCCAATGTAAATTTTACCGTGAATAAGGGTGAATTTGTGTACTTGGTAGGTAAAACGGGGACAGGGAAAAGTAGCCTGCTCAAGACTTTATATGGCGAATTAACTTTAAAAGAAGGGACTGCATCAGTTGTTGGTTATGATCTGAAAGAAATGGATTGGAAAAAAGTCCCCTATCTGCGCAGAAATTTAGGTGTGGTATTTCAAGATTTTCAATTGCTAACTGACAGAACTGTTCACGAAAATTTGCGATTTGTATTGCGTGCAACCGGCTGGAAAGATGAAAGATTGATGGAAGAAAAAATCAATGATGTACTGGATAAAGTGGGATTAAAAAGCAAGGGCTTCAAAATGCCTTTTGAAATGAGCGGCGGCGAACAACAACGTGTGGACATTGCAAGAGCTTTACTGAATTCTCCTAAATTAATATTGGCTGATGAACCTACAGGTAATCTCGATCCTGAAACAAGTGATGAGATCATGCAATTGCTATTTCAGATCGCGAAGGATTACGGTGCATCCATCATCATGGCCACACATGATTTTATTGTGATCAATCGTTATCCGTCGAGAATGCTGAAAACAGAGGGCAGTAAAGTGATCGATAGTGCCGCATCTCAAGAGCCACATAAGGATGAATTTCCAATTTAATTTTTATTTAGGGCATGCAAAAAGTTCATAGCAGGATCGCTACTATTGAAGATGCGGCTATATTGGCTGAAATCAGCCGTGTAACATTTTACGACACATATCATGCATACAATACAAAAGAAGATATGGATTTGTTTCTGCTCAAGCATTTCAGTCTTGATGCTGTTATAAACGAACTAAATAGCCCCAAAAATATATTCTTGTTTGTATATGTTGATGAACAGTTAAGTGGATATGCAAAATTGAGTGTAGCAAACACACCCGAGCAACTGAAAGATTTTACCATACTGGAAATTGCAAGAATTTATTCCATCAAAGAGAAAATAGGAAAGGGAATAGGCAAAATATTGATCGATGAATGTATCAATATTGCCAGACAAAAAAATAAGCAAATGATCTGGTTAGGGGTATGGAAACAAAATCCTAGAGCAATTGCATTCTATGAAAAGAATGGCTTTGAGATCTTTGGAGAACAAGATTTTATTTTAGGTAAAGATGTGCAGCAGGATTGGTTGATGAAAAGATCTTTAGCCTAATGCGGCAATTTTGTACTCAAAGATCCATAAACCCAAGTACCTGCAACTGCACTTAATAAACTAACTGTAATAACGGTTGCACCTGTCCCTATCTGTGCAAATAATGGTCCGGGACAAGCTCCGGTTAAAGCCCATCCAAAGCCAAATAATAATCCGCCAAAGATCTGCCCTTTACTGAATTGTTTGGGATAGAATTTAATTTCTTCTCCGTAAATGGTTTTTATGTTGAATTTCTTAATGATGAATACAGAGATAGCCCCTGTTAGAACAGCAGACCCTATCACACCATACATATGAAAGCTTTGCAGGCGAAACATTTCCTGGATCCTAAACCAGGAGATCACTTGCGCTTTCACCAGAATGATCCCAAAAATAATTCCTGCAAAAAGATATTTAAAATTGAACCACCATGGATGCACCAGTTCACTTTCATTGATGCACATGGCATCCAATGAGCGAACTTCAAAATCGGTATTGGTTTCCTTAATCGACATGATCATAATTTTAAAATAAATGGAAGAATCAGATTTGCCATGATAAATCCTCCTGCCATAAAGCAAATGGTAGCGATCAATGATGGCCATTGTAAATTACTGAGTCCGGTAATGGAATGGCCTGATGTACAACCACCAGCGTATCTGGTTCCAAAGCCCACCAGAAAGCCTCCGGCTACCATCAGTATGAATCCTTTCAACGTTATCAGGGACTGCCAGTTGAATACATCTACTGGAATTAAGTGATCATAATTATTGATGCCGTATTCGTGTAGTTCTTTGATCAGTGCAGGATTGAGTTGTATGGGATTCGGGTCAGCTAAAACTGTTGCGGCAATAATGCCTCCAAAGATGATCCCTGTTACAAAAAACAAATTCCATAACTCTTTTTTCCAGTCATATTGAAAATAAGAAATACTTGAAGGGAGGCAGATCGCGCATAAATGCCGCAAAGATGATGAGATGCCAAAAGTCTTATTGCCAAGTATCAATAAAAGCGGCACTGTCAGACCAATCAATGGTCCGGCGATATACCATGGCCAGGGTTGGGATAGCCATTCTACTATCTTCATACTATGTTAATTTTGTAGAGAATATTTTTTCAAATATAATAAGTAATTCTTTGGGCAGAATAATTACAGTTTACTGATGCCTACGCGGTGATGGATAAATCGATTGGCGGTTACTTCATTAACCATAAAATTTGCGATATCACCTGCCGCGATCTTATAATAATTAGGTGTTGGAGGGTAATCGGCATTGGTAATATATTTCCCTGTTTCGTCCTGATCAAGGATATCAGGCGGACAAATAAACGTCCAATCAAGGTTTGATGCCTCTAGGAAATGAAATGCCTGCTGGTGTTCTTTTCCAACAGGATAGAACATTTGGGGATAATCAGGGGTATCAATGATCTGAGTAGTTTCACTTGCATTAAGAACGCCCATACCACCCAATGCAACAATTCTTTTCACTCCTGTAACCTTCATTGCGTGAGTGATATTTTTGATGCCTAGACTTCTTGTTTTATCAGAGCCGTCGAAAGAACCGCCTAATGTAGAAATAACTGCATCACTTCCCTTCACTGCATTGAACACTTCTTCTGAGTCAAAGACATATCCTTTAATGGCAATAAAATTTTCATCATGCAGATCCTTATCTATAAGGTTTTCGATATTCCTTCCGAAAGCCTTTACAGTATAGCCTTTTGCTAGGGCTTGCGATACAACTCTTTTGCCTACTTGTCCGGTAGCCCCAAAAACGGTAATAATCATAAAAAAACTTTGATGCAATTTACTAAAATGAGAATAAAAAACTATTTTTAAATGACAAATATCATGGTATCGTGTTTATTAAAAACAGAACTTCAATATACAAAACTCTACAGCTATGAATTACGTAAAAATCAATCTGACCGAACTCCATTTGGAATATGAATTATGGAGTAAAGAATTAACCTATTGGAGAGATGAAATTAAAGTGCTGGAAAAATATCTGCTGGAACTGGATTATAAAAAGATCCCGGCTGAAGCAGGTGCAGAAGTTGAACATTTTCAAAACCAATTCATCAGACATCGAGATGTGGTGCATGACCTGAGACATGAAGTTGCCAAATATGAACATTTAATAAAAGACATAGAGCAAGTGAATGCCAATGAAGAATTACAGGAAACTTTATTAGGGATACATACAGAATTGAGAGAAAGAATTAATACCGGCCGTAAAATATATTCTGAATTGAAAGAAGAGTTCAGAACCTGGTTGGTAAAAAGAGTTTAATATATATCGGAAGTAAATCTTTAAGCGTTTATTCAATTTTGAATAGGCGCTTTTTTTATGAAGCTTTAAGCGCTTCTTCGGTTATTTCATCCATATAAATGGAACTGTGGCTTTCATCAAATACACATTTGCCATTCTTAATAACCAATACTTGTGGGGATTGATGGGGTATTTGGAATTTTTCGCTGATGGCATTAGAAATACCACGGTATGCAATAAGGTCAAGAAAATTAAAATCGATATTAGCGGGGCTGACTTCTTTCTCAAGTCGGTGTAATGCCATGCTGCTGATGCTGCAACGGGTACTGTGTTTAAAAATTACCTGAGGGGTTGTAAAGGATTTTTGTTGAATGACGTTTAATTCTTCAGGTGTTCTTAATGGGATCCAGTTCATCTTCGATCAAAAATAGTTTTTCGAAATAGTTGCCAAACTATGGTTTAAAATAGTTTTTATTAGTAGTAGGACAACCTTTCGATCTGCTTGCGGCGCAAGAA
>CAIKTE010000310.1 GCA_903830285.1 uncultured Chitinophagaceae bacterium
CTTTGCTGTATTGGGGAACACTGAAGCCGGGGATAGGAATAGTAAAAGGGAAATTGGTAACATCTGACTGGTAAGTGGCCTGACCATTCAGCGAGAATGCAGGTAAATACCCTTTCGATGCATTCGAAACGGAATACTCTTTTGTTTTACTGATCAGGTCTCTTTGTTTGATCAGCGGATAATTATTCCTGGCCATCTGGTATACCTGGTCGATCGTAATATGTGCCGGTTGCTGGCCATAAGTATTGAATTGCAGCAGCAGGAAGAGTAGCAGGAAACCCTGCACTGTAAGCCGCTTTGACCAAACATGTGAATGAAACATATCTTTTATTTTTTTATGGATGCTATGATAAAATCAGCGATCATCGTTTTACGTTCTTCCATCAAATTCCTGAATTGAGCATCGTCGATATTCATCGATAATTGGATCATGGGTTTGCCCAGAAAAGGAAATACACACATCGACATCATGTTCATGACTAAATGCGCAGGGCTGATGGGCCGGATCGTTTTTTTCCGGATCTCTTTTTCTATTTGTTCTGCTAATTTGTGTATCGGCGGACGATTATTACCAAATACTTTTTTGCTGAATGCATGCGGTTGTTTGTTGATCTCATTCAATACAAACAGGGGCAGGTAAGGGTTTTCGATCACGATCTCCAGATAGTCGTTTGTAAAGCGACGTAACTTATCGAAGAGGGGGAGGTCCGCATTCAGGATATTGACAATAGTAGGAAATAGTCTTGCAGCCGCTTCTTTAAAAATGACCTCGAATAATTTTTCCTTGCTCCTGAAATAATAATGCAGGAGGGCTTTATTGATACCGGCGTCATCGGCAATGTCCTGCATTCTGGCACCGGCCATTCCCTTTTCTACAAAGATCTTCTTTGCAGAGGCCAGGATCCTTTCTTCGGTTGACTGATCTTTCTTCTTAACCATATACTTTAACCAAATGGTTAACAAAAGTAAATGGTTTTTCTAATTGACAATATTATTTTATTTATTGGCTTTAAACTTCACCCTTCGAGAGCCTCAGGGTGACAGTAAGGTTATATTAACGCGATGAATTTGTCATGCTGTTCGTGGAACTCCTTTGGAGAGGCACTCGAAGCATGAAGAACGGGATTTCCTTTTTAAACTTCACCCTTCGAGCACATCAGGTTGACAGTAAGGTTATATTAACGCGATGAATTTGTCATGCTGAGGCCAAGCTTGTACTGAGCTTGTCGAAGTGAAGCATGATGAACGTAATTCCGTTTTAAACTTCACCCTTCGAGAGCCTCAGGGTGACAACTCGTTCATAATTTAATCAAGCAACCACCATGATCTTAGCCGCACCTGCATTCGTAACGGGTCTGATCAAATTAGCAGAAAGTGCAGTACCGAATTCCACCCCAACGGTCAATACTAAACTATCGTTTTCGCTCATATTTGTTTCTCCCTGTATTTGTAGAAGAAGATTTTGTTCAGCAGTTATGTCCGAAGTACTGAACCATGCTGTATTAAGGTCTGCATGCCACAATTGAATGTTTGGATTGATGGGAACATATCTTTCAAATCTTCCATCATATTGCAGATCAGGAACAATACCCAATACTGCGATCAGTCTGAAGAAAGATAAATTGTCGGGAACATATAAACCGATCTTGGGGATCAATTGCGGAATAAGAACAGTAGCTGAAAGCTCAGTTCTGTTGATCGTGGAGCTCAATGGATGTTTAATAATGGAATCGAACAAAACGC
>CAIKTE010000311.1 GCA_903830285.1 uncultured Chitinophagaceae bacterium
CACCGGCAATGTTTGCCATATCGGCTGCTAGGTGCATATTTTTAGTAACTGCATATACCAATGAAGCAACAGCAATTACTGTATCACCAGCACCACTTACATCTGCAATATTGCGAACATGCGTTGGAATGATGCTAGCTTCTTTTCCCATTTGATAAAATACTCCTTTCTCAGACAGCGTAATAAATGAAATTTTATGATTCAATGACTTTTGTAATGCTTGATGCATTTTATCTAAAGTTGATAGATCAATTTGATCTATCAATAAATTCAATCCTTCTTTAACTTCTTTTAAATTAGGTTTGAAAATATCTACATTTTTATATGATAAAAAGTTCTTTCTTTTTGGATCAACAGAAGTAACAACACCATTTTCTTTACAAAGTGCGATTAGTTTTGAGATCAACCCTACCGTTAAAACGCCTTTGTTATAATCTTCGAATATTAATATATCCGGCTTATCATTTTTAAAACAAAGCTTTACTGCATCAAACAAAGAAGATTCCATCAAGTCAGAAATATCATAAGTATATTCCGAATCTAATCGCATCATTTGTTGATTACGGCTCATGATTCTTGTCTTATTCGTTGTAATCCGATCGTTCGATCTTACAATATATGTTGTATTTATTTGATGGCCATCCAACAATGATATTAGATCATTTCCATCTTCATCATTACCAATTACTGAAATAACAGTTGTTTGTGCTCCAAGAGAAGCTGAGTTTAAAGCCACATTGGCGGCGCCTCCTACCCTTTGCTCTCTTTTATCTAAAGACACTACTGGAACTGGTGCTTCAGGAGAAATACGGTCTGTATGTCCCCACCAATAAGTATCGAGCATTACATCACCAACAATAACAACTTTCAATTGATTAAACTGCTGAAACAATGTTTTAAAATCTGTAGAAGGCATATGTTACTCCGATCTTTTTTGATTATTAACGGCAATATAATAAAGAGGAACACCTAAAGCTGTAATACCTAAGCCCCATAAAGAATAAGTTGGAGATGCCCATACTAATCCCACACAGAATAAAGTTCCCATTACTATATATATTAAAGGTAATACTGGATATCCAAATGCTTTATAGGGTCTTTCAGCATTAGGCAATTTTTTCCGGAGTATAAAAATACCTATGATCGTTAAAATATAAAATATCACAACTACAAATGAAACCATGGTTAAAAGATCTCCATATTTTCCACTCAAACAAAGTAGTGATGCAACAACACACTGAATCCATAGAGCATATTCAGGAACTGCATTTTTATTAAGCTCTCCAGTCTTCCTAAAAAACAACCCGTCTTTTGCCATGGTATAATAAACCCTAGCTCCTGCTAATATCAAGCCATTATTGCATCCAAAGGTGGAAATCATAATCATCACAGCAATTACAATTGTTCCAGCATTACCAAAAATTGCATTCGCAGCTGTAACAGCTACTCGATCATTTTCGGCGTATGCAATTTGTTGTAAGGGCAAAACATTCAAATACATCAAGTTTGCTGTTACATAAATTAATGTAACAATGAGCGTTCCGAAAAATAAACTCAATCCAATATTTATCTG
>CAIKTE010000312.1 GCA_903830285.1 uncultured Chitinophagaceae bacterium
CAGGGCTACATCACCGGCTGTTATGGGACGCTCACCAGTTTCAACATTCTCTTTGCGGAAGAAGAAGACCGCTTTAGCACTTGAGCACCAGGCTAGTTGAGTTTGATATGGTACTCTTGTATGAGCGGATCTTTCTCAGGAGATAAAGTAAAGGTCACCCGAACAGATCCGTTGGTTGTTTTGATATCGAAGTATCCACGTAATTGATTCTCAGGAACTACTTCTCCTATAGAAACAACTTTCCCTGCTTTCTCAAATATACTATGCGCTTCTGCTTGCATTTTGTCTACAAAATAATCCATGAAAAAATTCATAGCAAAAATACCGCTCTTTTGAGCACCCATAAAATCGGGCAATAATTTTACTAATTGATCTCTGCGTTGTGTGAGTATTTTAGAAGCTGGTAATTGGCGAGGTTGAATTCCTGTTAATCGTACTAAAGTATCAAGCACCATCGTATTAGCTAATGAAGTAGGAGCATAAGTTGCATTTGCAAAAAACATCACACCTATCCCATAATCCGGAAGGATCTGCCAGTTACTACCAAAACCTGGTAGGCCTCCAGTATGCCCCACTGTTTCACGACCTTCTCCATCTCTGCTCCAACGCAATCCATAGGCATATGCTGTAGCTAAAGGAGAAGGGCGTCCACTTGGATATTTATAATTTGCATTCAAACCAGAAAGACGCCATGGCTGATGCATTTCACGGATAGAACTTCTTTTAATGATCCCATCTTCAGGGTCATTTCTAGCTGGCCATGCTTGTTCATGCAAGGCCAAATATTTAGCGAATGATTCAATTGATACAATCATACCTCCCATTGCACCATAAATTCCATCATGCAACATTGGTTGTTCTACATAAGTTTCATTCAACCAACGGTATCCTTTTGCTAATACATTCGCTGGAACTTTACTGTATTCCCATGCAGCATCAGTCATGCCCAAAGGCTTCCAAATATGTTTGGCGATATAATCGCTGTAATGCGAAAATGATTGTTGCTTAATGATCATACCCAACATGGCAAAACCCATATTACTATATTCATAAGCAACTCCCGGAACATTCGAAAAGCTCACACCTTTTTCTATAAAATCTTGAAAATCATCTTCTGTAACAGCCAACTGGCGGTCACCCCAGGGATTGTCTTCAGGAAAACCTGCTGAATGAGTAAGCAAATGTCGTACGGTAATTTGAGGTGCATCAGAAGTTAATTGCTGCCCCTTCATTTCAGGAATATAGGTTTTCACTGGCTCGTCTAATTTCACTTTGCCTTCATCACGCAATTTTAAAATAGCCATTGCTGTGAAACTCTTACTCATTGAGGCAATTCGAAACATCGACTTAGGTGTTGCCTTAATTTTATTTGGAATATCTATATATCCACCTGCACTTGCATACACTAATTTTCCATCTAGTACAATGCCAAATGAATAACCTGGAATATGGTTTTTTTCAGCGAAGTCTTTATACAAACTTTCTACTAATGGATATAATGCAGCAATTTTTTTCTCGCGCGAGCTATCTGTAAATTTTGCAGGAGCATATTCTTTCAGTTGTGCCTTTACAAAATTGTTACTCGTTATTGCAAAAAAGCAAAAGAATAAAAAGATGGATTTGATGTTGTTGCGTGGGTACATATATTTTATTTAATCTGTCATGATTTAGTATGCAAATAATTTTTCGATGCAGGCACTTAACCTACTTTTTGCCATATAATTTCTTTCCAATTCCATATTGAAAGGAATAGGTGTATCTAATGATGCACAACGTATCACAGGTGCATCTAATAATTCGAAACAATGTTCGCTAATCCATGCACTGATTTCTGCTCCAAAGCCTCCGGTTAAATTATCTTCATGCAATACCAACACTTTTCCAGTTGCAATAACTGCTTCTTTAATGGACTTATAATCTAATGGAACCAAGCTACGCAAATCAACAATATTTATATCGATGGAAGGATTTTTTTCCTGATATTCAACAGCCCAGTGCACTGCAGCGCCATAAGTAATGATACTCAGATCCTTTCCAGTTTTTACTGTTTTTGCTTTCCCAATTTCGATGGTATAATAATCAGATGGTACGGGGCCATTGATACTTCTATACAGACCTTTGTGTTCAAAAAACAATACAGGATTGGGATCGTTAATCGCGGCGATTAATAATCCTTTCGCATCTGCAGGTGAAGATGGATACAGTACTTTCAATCCTGCCACATGAGTAAACCATGCCTCATTTGTTTGTGAATGAAAAGGACCAGCACCTACACCTCCGCCAGAAGGCATACGAATTACAGTATTGGCGTTTTGTCCCCAGCGATAATAAATCTTTGCCAAATTATTCACGATCTGATTAAATCCAACCGTTACAAAATCCCCGAATTGCATTTCCATCACCGACTTAAATCCTTTCAAACTCAATCCTAATGCAGCTCCTACAATGGCGCTCTCGCAAAGTGGAGTATTGCGTACGCGTGCTTTTCCGAATTTTTCTACAAAGCCCTCTGTAATTTTGAAGGCACCACCATATTCGGCAATGTCCTGGCCCATTAAAATAAGTTGTTCATCAATTTGCATGCTTTGTAACAACGCTTCTTGAATAGCATCTACAAATCTTTTTTCTGGTGCAGTTGATGAATCGATCTGGTTCAAATCTGGAATAGTAGAAACAGGAAGAGGTGCAAACACATCGGCTAACTCTTCTTCTGTATTAAAATTAAAACCTACGATTTGAAAGGCTTGATGTAAATCTGCATCAATCATATCTTTAAAAAGATGCCGCAATTCTGCAACCTTCATTTCGGTAAGAACATTCGTGGCTATCAGATATTGCTCATAATTTTTGATGGGATCTTTTTTACCCCACTCTTCTAATAAATCTTTAGGAACATACTTTATTCCACTAGCTTCTTCATGGCCACGCATGCGAAAGGTCATGCACTCAATAAAATACGGTTTTTGATTTTTGATACAATATTCGCGAACGCCTTTAATAGTATCGTACACAGCCAAAATATCGTTGCCATCAATTCTCACACCTTCCATTCCATAACCCTTGGCTTTATGTACCAATTGCTCGCATCGATATTGTTCGTTCACAGGAGTGCTTAACCCGTATCCATTATTTTCAATGATAAAGATTACTGGTAAATCCCAAACTGCTGCCACATTGAGTGCTTCATGAAAGTCGCCTTCACTTGTGCCCCCATCACCAGAAAATGCCACAGCCACTTTTTGCTCTTTCCTTAATTGACAGGCAAGTGCTACTCCATCTGCAATTGCCAACTGCGGACCCAAATGCGAAATCATTCCACATATATGATAATCACTTGTGCCAAAATGAAAACTTCTTTCTCTACCTTTACTATAACCTTCTTTATTACCTTGCCATTGCATAAATAGTTTTTGTAAAGGCATTTGTCTTGCAGTAAAAACCC
>CAIKTE010000313.1 GCA_903830285.1 uncultured Chitinophagaceae bacterium
AGCGATCTTGTCTGGCGCGTCGCCCCCACGATTGAGCGACCCTGGCTGACGCTTTCCCGCGTCGGCACCATGGTGCAACTGAGCTGGCCAAGCGTCCTCAATCAGACATACCAGCTTCGGTCCACGACGGATCTTTCCGCCGTCGCCTGGCAAAGCGAAGGCGTGCCCATCCCCGGCACCGGCGGCCTCCTGGTTACTAACTTGCCACTTGGTGCGGACTCGGAGCGTGGGCCCGCCGTGTTCTACCGGGTGAGCCGCCAATGACTCCCAAAACACAGAACCAAAGCAGTTGGCTTCAGTTCGATTTGCCAATAGAGTTCTATTACTCAACTGGCGTCATTGTTTTGAGTAGCATAACTATGTATTTGAGTGCAATTGCTTTGAAAGCTGCTAAAATCAGCCAATACAAAGCAATGATTTCAATAACAGCTTTTCTGGGTATTAGTTTTTTATTGTTTCAATATTTGGGATTTAAAGATCTTCAAGCAAAAAGTATTGCATTAGTTGGACCAAGAAGTAATTCTGCTTCGTCTTTTCTATTTGTTATTACCTTTTTGCATATGATGCATGTGTTAGGTGGAGTAATAGCTTTGATCATTTTTTGGTTTAAGGCAATTAGAAAAAATAGTGCAATTACCAGTCTGATCTCTTTAGAAGTTTTGGGAACTTACTGGCATTTTGTAGGAATACTTTGGATTTACTTGTTTTTGTTTTATAACTGGATTGGATAGTTTCAGAAAAATTTGGGATAAAATCACTATTTTTCGACACCAGCCAATATTTTTGTACCGTAATTTTTAGAGCAACATGTCAACTACAACAACTGCAACGACAACTAAGCTTTGGGGCGGGGGAAAAAGTCCCTTCGACGTAGAGTATGGAAAATTGATGATGTGGTATTTTCTAATGAGTGATGCCCTCACTTTTGGAGCATTCCTTATCTCTTATGGCACCATTAGGTTTTCAACTAATGGCTGGCCTGACCCAAATAAAGTATTTAAAAGCTACCCCTTTGCAGCCGAAGGTGTGAATGCGCCATTAGTGTTTGTGAGTATCATGACTTTCATTCTGATCATTAGCTCTGTTACCATGGTATTAGCGGTACAGGCTGGAAAGGAAATGAAAAAGAAAGCAGTTGCGATTAATCTGATCTTAACCATCATTGGTGGTATCGCATTCTTAAGCTGTCAGGCTTGGGAGTGGAACCACTTACATAGCGAAGGAGCTTGGTGGGGTATGAATCCATTCTTGAATGCAGATGGATCTGCTTCATCAACCAATTTCACCAACTATTTCTTTACCATTACAGGATTCCATGGTTTCCACGTTCTGTCTGGTGTTGTAATCAATATAGTTATGTTGATTATGACTTTAACAGATCAATTTGAAAAACGAGGACATTACTTAATGATCGAGAAAGCTGGGTTGTACTGGCACTTTGTAGATCTTGTTTGGGTATTTGTTTTTACCTGTTTTTACCTGATCTAATTTCAACCAATAACTATTTAAGCAAATTATTATGTCACATACTGCAACACACGAAGATCATAGCGCTGAAGTGAGAAAAGAAGTCACTAAAGTAACGATCATCTTATCTGTTCTTACCGTTATTGAATTGGCACTGGGATTTTATATGATGGGTATTGAAGCAGCCGGCACACGCCTTTTGATTAAAGGAACCATTGTTATTTTAATGCTTGCTAAAGCATTTTATATCGTTGCCTATTTCATGAACCTGAAACATGAGGTTAAGTATTTAATCATGACGGTTTGTGTTCCGCTTTGTATTTTTTTCTGGTTTATTACGGCGTTCTTGATCGATGGAAACTCTTTCAGAAACCTACGTAATACTTATGACCCTCATTTTAAAGAGCAAAGCACAATTAAAGTAGAGAAGAAAGAAGTGGAACATAAAGAAGCCAAAGAAGAAAAAGTAGAAAAGAAAGAAGGTCTGCAACTCGACGCACCAAGAACTGCCGACTAATTTTATAAAATCATAATCAAAGCCATCACTAAATCTGTGATGGCTTTTTTATTATCC
>CAIKTE010000314.1 GCA_903830285.1 uncultured Chitinophagaceae bacterium
CAATTTTCGATTTCATATTTATATTGAATTTATATTACCAGATCTTTACCTGTAAACTATCTGCACGATACATTTTAGCAGGTGCAGTAATTCCGAATGCAGTATAGAATTCGGGAATATTTACAACAGGTCCGTTCACTCTTTCTTTTGCCGGTGCATGTACATCAGTTTGTAATTGTGAAGCCAAACGTTCTTTTCTTTCTTCATACATCCAACTATAAGCATAGCCTAAGAAATAACGCTGCATGGGAGTGTAGCCCCCTATTTTTTCTCCCTTTTTATAAGCTTCTGTTTTTTTGAAAGCATCAATGCCTAATAATAATCCTCCTAGATCAGCAATATTTTCACCCTGAGTTGCAGAACCATTGATGTGTAAAGTATCAACAGGACTCATTTCATTGAACTGTTTAATGATCTTCGTTGCACGTTCTGTGAATTGCACTGAATCATTGGGTTGCCACCAGCTTTTAAGATTTCCTTTGGCATCATATTGCCTGCCCTGATCATCAAAGCCATGTGTTATTTCATGACCGATAGTGGATGCAGCAGCATAGCCATATACAAATGCATCATCCAGATTCTCATCACGAACACCGGGCACAGTAAACATACCTGCCGGTAAAACAATTTCGTTATTGGATGGATTATAATACGCATTATAAGTTTGCGGACTCATATCCCATTCTGTTCTGTCAACAGGTTTTCCTAATTTATTGATCATATATTGATGCCACCACTCATTGGCATGCTGCATATTGATCACATAAGGAACAGCATCAATTTGCATGGCAGAAAAGTCTTTCCATTTATCAGGGTATCCAACTTTCTTGGTGATCTTACTTAATTTATCCAATGCTTTTTGTTTGGTACTGTCACTCATCCAGGAGAGGTTTTTGATCCTGTCCTTATATGCATCACGAATGGCTTCTACCAGATCATTATAACGTTGTTTGGCTTTTTCGTTGAAATATTCTTTAACGAATAATTGTCCGAGTGCTTCACCCATAGCATCTTCTTCACTGTCCAATGCTCTCTTCCATCTGGGCCTTGGGGTAGCAGCGCCTGACAGTGTTTTACGATATTGAAATGCATTATTAAATGTTACAGAATCCAGATAAGCAGCACTGGCTCTTACCAGATGAAAACGGAAATAATTTTTCCAGTCATCAATACCGGTTGCTTTCAATTCAGTGTTCAATGCAGTATAAAATTCTGGCTGACCAACAATGACTGAATCCAGTTTAGTAATGCCTGTGATCTTTAAATAGTTGTTCCAATCAATATTGACAGATTGTTTTTGCAAACCTGCAACATTCATTTTATTATAATTCTTATAAGGGTCACGCAGGTCGGCTAGTTTTCTGGAAGCTTTAGCCAGTTTGGTCTCTAAAGTAAAAACTGCAGCACAGTTCTTAACGGCAGTGATGCTGTCATTTCCTAACTGGACGAATGTTTTGTACAGATATTTTTGATAAGCAGTTTTAGCGGCTACACTTTTTGCATCAGTATTAAAATAATAATCACGATTAGGTAATCCCAATCCTCCCTGCATTAATTGA
>CAIKTE010000315.1 GCA_903830285.1 uncultured Chitinophagaceae bacterium
CCTTTGCTGTAAATGATCCATTCAGATCATTTGTGCAAAGGGTTTGTTTTGCCCCCAAGAGACCCGAAAAAAATCGGTCCTGAAGCATCCTTTCAAGCTGTTTTCCTTTTACCTGAAGGCTGCCAGATTCGGAAATAAGCCTCATATAACCCATATATAAGCCTCATATAAGCCACATATGAGCCACTACTATAAAGTGGTAAGTTATATGTGAATTAAATACAGGATAAATATGCTTTATTGCCGAAGATGCCATATAACTAGTTAGAGGAAATCATGAATCGAGGATGCAGGAACACTTGATCTTAAGAGGCAAAAAGTCCCACACAGTATACTGCAAGGCCTTCATTCGAAGCCTTGTAAAGTCGAAAAATGAAGATCTAACCTTAAGCAGTTTTATGCAAAAAACGCTTTGCCAGCCATTTCCTTACCGGTTCATCGTAGAGTTTTAAACAGGCATAGGCAATGGTAATGCTCGACAAAAGAAGCAGTAAACCAACAGGCCATGCTTTTTGCAGGGGTATTTTAGTTTCACTTACCCAGGCCGTATAGATATAGATCAGGGGATAGTGTGTGATATAGATGGGGTAAGAAATATCCCCTAAGAACTTACAGATCTTGCCGGCAAATTTTCCTTTTATATCGCCGCTTGCACCCAGGTAAACGATCAGCGGGAAGATGAGTATAACGGTTAAAGAATCGTAAAGGCCATTTGCCCAAAGATGTTCGCTGCCACCGATCCTGGGAATGGCAAGAAAAAGCATGATCATCAAACTACAGATGAGAAATGCATTTTTTATTTGGGTAGGTTTCACCAGGCGCGAAAGTAGTAATCCTGCAAAGAAGGGATACATCAAACGGGCAAAACCCACATGTAATTGTGCGGGCTCTACCGACCAGCCTCCGATGATATCACCATTGGGACTTGTCAATGCCAAATGGATCAATGCAGCGCCTGCTAAAAAAACCAATACTGCCAAAGCTTTATTGCTGAACTTTCTTACGAAGAGTGCGTATAGAATATTGGCGATATATTCAAAGAAAAGAGACCAGCCCGGTCCGTTCAATGGGTGCATTTCCTGCCAACCCCTGATATCCATAGAAAGGGGAACGGGAATTAATGTGCAGCCGATAAGCATCACGAGTAACATCTTCCACACAGGGGTTTGAGCGATATTTGGCCAAATGCCCGATGCCTGAAAATAAAAACCTATTGCACCAATGATCATTCCCATCACCACCATGGGATGCAGACGTATCAAACGACGTTTAAAGAAACCGCCCAAACTCATTTTACCCCAGCGATCATCATAGGCATAACCGATCACAAAGCCCGAAAGAACATAGAAAAAATCTACTGCCAGATAACCGTGGTTGATGATCTGATCGAGATGACTCGTAGAATGGGTCTCACAGATGTGAAAACAAACGACCATTATTGCTGCTACACCACGTAATCCATCTAATATGGCATAGTGTGTTTTGGAATCAGGAAAGGCGGAAAGCTGGTTAGTTGATGTGTTCATATGGTTATTACAATTCAGAATGAGTAAGTATCATGTATTGGCATGATGAAGAATTACTTCCATTAATCAGCAGCATACGAATAACTTGATTGCATGAAAATAATAAAGGATATCCAATTGTGATTTGATAAATGATAAATAAATCGGGGATAGGGGATCGAGATCCTCCCACACTCTAAAATTATTATCATGATTAATCACTAATTTAAATTATTCAATCAGTTCATTTTAATTAAGGAGATATGAGAAGTTCATCTAAAACTATTTTTCAAAAGATCATTCATGAACTCAGAACCATACTGGGTGTAACACTTTATTTTGCAGTATGGATCGGTATAATGATGCTGATCAAAAAATTATTACTGGAAGATTACAATATCGAATTTGTTGGAATTTCTATTGCAATAGTCAGCTCACTTGTAATGGCGAAAGTAGTGCTGCTGATGGATATGGTCCCACTTGGAACATGGATAAAAAAACAGCCTGTTATAGTGGATGTTGTAGTGCGAACACTATTATATTCTCTGGTGGCATTATTTGTTTTTTTATTGGAAAAGGCTTTTGAATCAAGACATGAAAATGGTGGTTTCGGAAAAGCCATATCTCAAATATTCCATAACCGTGATATTTATAAAGTGTGGGTGGGTGTGATTGTTATCACGCTTTCTATTTTTTGGTTTCATGTATGGGGGGCATTAAAAAGATTTTATCCTGATGAGGATTTGATCAATCTCTTTACAAAAAGAAGATTGGAAGATCTGCAAAAGAAATAATAACACAATCCGGTAATCGCCTTTTTAGATATTACAGCATATAAAGACAAAAAAACCTCCTTTTCAGAAAGGAATTTTGTTGCACTCCAACAGGAATGAGGTCGAACTTTTTAGCTGCAGGCATTAAAATGATCGTAGACGTGGGGATCTGGTATTATATTTTAATAATAATAGCCACTATTCGGATGGTAATGAAATTTGTTATTGAAGATCTTCTTCAAATTTTAATTCGCATAAGAATTTCATATTTGTTTTGACCTATTAAAGAGAGGAAAATCTATTGCGCGGTAAACACTTTTACCCAATCAATATACATGGTGCCGGGTTCAATCTTTGTTTTATCACAGTTTTTGAAAAAATCACCTCCTACGGCCAGGTTCAATATAATGTTTTGTGATTTTCCAAACAGGTCTTTGATATGTGTGCCCGCTGTTTTGGTCTCCACGAGTTTCCCGTCCAGATAAGAACTGAGTGTGGTTTCTGTCCATTCCATTTCATATACATGAAAAGCTTTGCTAAGATCAACACCTGTAGAAATTGTAGCAGATACATTTTCTTTGAACAATTGTTCAGTTGTTCCAAAAAAATAATTGGTATAGTATTTATCGGGTTCATTACCCCTTGCTTCCAAAAAATCGATCTCTCCTTGTGTAGGCCAGGGATGGCCATAAGTCCAGAATGCCGGCCACATACCATAACCCGAAGGAAGTTTGATGCGTGCAAGAATGCGAACTTTAGGTGTTCGGCTGCAGGCAGAGATCAAGGACTTGGATTCGATCCTGCCTGAAGAAAAATCATAAGTACTAAGTACGGGATTTGTAGGAAGTGTTCTACCTGTTATACATTCCTTCTTTGATCTGATCTCTAATATACCATCCTGCAATTGGAGATTGTTGGGTTGATAAAATTGTATTTCATTATTACAGGAGCCGCCTGTCCATATATCCCATTGGCTTAGATCAGTATCGAAATTATCTTCAAATGTTTTGGTCCATCCTTTTTTTATCAAATCAGAATCCTGCATGACATAATCACCAGTAGAAACAGTATTATACAAATCATTTGAAGTAGATATATTCTTTGTACAACAAATGAGTAATAAAGTAGTAATAAGAAAGCAGCACCAATTTTTCATTTTCTTTCTCTTCCTTTATTTTGGAAGCAGGCATTATTAGCCAATAAAAGTACCATGCAGTGATTTCGGTAAAAATGATATTGGACATATTTCGCTTAGTAAAATGAGGCAAATACTCATGTATATTTTACTTCTTTACAGGCAAATGCGTATAAAATAATATAGGACAACAGAAGGTTGAATTTGTTTGTTTTATCACATATAGTCGCAGAGGCTGCTACCTGATTTCAGATTTAAAAAGGGGTATTATAAAAACCTCATTGATCTATGATGAGGCTTTTTAGTTTAATTGTTTTTATAAAATAATTGTTGGTCTGGGCGATCAAGAGTATTCGAGAGAATGCAGATATAAAGTTTAAGAAACACATTCAGTTTTTACTTTAGAAATTGTATTTAAGTAGCAGCTTTTCTTTGTTGTTATTGAGAATGACTAATGAATTTCTACAAAAGAAGTAGTCCATAAATTTACAGCAGCGAACTATTCGTCTGAAAACAGTATATCAATTCATTCCTTAAACCATTTTCAAATTGAACATATTTGGGAGATGTTAGAATTAATAACAGCTATTATTTATCTTTAGCTATACTTGAAATATTTGTGATCCTTGACAATACAATAAACTAAAGACCGTATGCGTGTTACATTAACAGCATTTTTTCTAAGCATTTTATTCATCAACAGTATTGCTCAAACCACAAAAAAGCAAACCCGGCAGGGTTACAGGAGCGCACCTATTTTAAAGATCAATGGTCTTCAATTTAAGGATCTAAATAAAAACGGGAAGCTGGATAAATATGAAGATTGGCGTTTGTCTTATGATGAGAGAGCGAAAGATCTGCTTTCAAAAATGTCTGTTGAAGATAAGGTAGGATTCATGCTTATCAGCAGTACCCGAATGAAAAATGATTGGTCATTCGAAGTTCCTAAGACGCATGAATCTATCACAAGCGGGTTTAATGAAGAAGATCTTGTGCAGAACACTAATATGTTTACCCGACAACCACTTCCTATCAGTATGATGATGGCTGCGGGAACAACGAAAGCTGTAACAGAATTTAAATTGCGTCATTTTATTTATCGTGCAAATACCGATGTTCGCACTACTGCCGAATGGGCCAATAAATTACAAGCATTATGTGAAAGTGATGGTTTAGGTATTCCTTGTATCATCGCTTCAAATCCACGCAATCATATAACCAAAGATGCTTCCATTGGATTGAGTGTAGGTAAAACAACATTTTCTGTATGGCCGTCAGAATTGGGATTATCTGCCATGCACGATTTAAAATTGACAAGAACGTTTGCTGATATTGCCCGACAGGAATGGGCTGCTGTTGGATTACGTAAGGGATATATGTATATGGCAGATCTGTCAACAGAACCTCGTTGGCAAAGAATTGAAGGAACTTTTGGTGAAAATCCTGAATGGGTTGGAAAGATGATCTATGAAATTGTAATAGGTTTTCAAGGCGTTAAATTGAATAATAGTTCTGTTGCATTAACAACCAAACATTTTCCTGGCGGAGGTGCGGGTGAAGGTGGTCAGGATCCGCATTTTCCATGGGGTAAAAGAGAAATATTCACTTCAGGAAAATTAGATAGTAATCTGATCCCATTTAAATATGCCATTAAAGCAGGTACTTCTTCTATCATGCCTTACTACTCTTATCCTGTTGGAACAAAATATCCGGAAATAGCCTATGCTTATAGCAAACCCATCTTACAGGAATTATTAAGAAAAGAATTAGGATTTAAAGGAATTATAAATTCAGATACCGGTCCCATTGAAATGATGCCATGGGGTGCAGAAGATCTAACCATTGAACAGCGATATATAAAAGCCATTGATGCAGGAGTAAATATTTTTTCGGGAAGTGCCGACCCTACAAAACTTCTTGAAATTGTGAAGGCGGGAAAGATTGAAATGGGATTAATAGATAATTCTGTTTACAAATTATTAATGGAGTTTTATCAGCTTGGTTTGTTCGAAGATCCCTATGTTAATGTGGATGCTGCAGCGAAAATTGTAAATAATGAGCAGTTTCAGGAGAAAGCGAAATTAGCTTTACGGAAATCAATTGTGCTGCTTCGTAATGAGAACAAAGTACTTCCTTTAAAAAATAATGCAGTAAAAGTTTATTTAGAAACCTATATGCAAAAGAAGGGTCAATCAGCAACGAATGTTTATAATGCATCAGGAAACGAAACTGTTCAATTTGTTGCAACACCGGAAGAGGCAGATATTATTGTATTATGGATAACACCGGGTTCAAAATCTTTATTTGATTCAGACAGTTCTCCATTATTGCTTTCATTATCTAAAAACGCGGTGGATATAGATTATGTAAATCAATTGACAAAGAAAAAACCAACAGTGCTGGTAATCAATTATACTAATCCCTGGGTGATTGACGAAATTTATAATCAACAAACGATATCGAATATCAAAGCTGTCATTGCAACATTTGGCACTTCAACCGATGCATTGATCGATGTAATTACAGGCAAATTTAATCCTACCGGTAAAATGCCTTTTACAACACCCGGTTCTGAAAAAGCGGTATTAGAAAATAAACCCGACCTGCCCGGTTATAGAGAATCAAAAGAATATCCTTTGTTCAAGTATAATGAAGGGATAAGTTACTACTGATCCTGCTTAATAAAAGATGGGTATATCAGGCGCAACCAATTATTCAGGTATCTTGAAATAGATAGTTACAAAAGTTTTTTTAAATCAGACTACGCTATTCCCTCGCCCTATTGACTTTGGTCAGTCAGGTATCCCCATCCTGCCGGGCAGAGGTATACGGGATCAAGTGATGAAACCACCACAGCAAAAATTAAAACCCGGAATTGGAATTATGTAGAAAAACAGAATTACAAAAATCGAACGTAATTCATGGGTTTGTTAGTAGTATGTCTAAACTATGGTAAAAGAGTTTGTATATCGTAAACTTAATATCGGAAAGCTTAGATTTTCTGTAAAATAACATTGCAAAATAGATGCAGTCTTATCTATTATCGGGCATCCCTCTCTTTGTTCTTTGCTGATAAATATCATAGGATTTTGAGTTTAATAAAGCCATGTTTGACCTGCGTTTTTTTGGTCATATCTTTTTTATTAGATAGAAGAGATCAATCATATTTAAAATTGTAAAAATGGCAAAAGTAAAAGGTGAAATTGTTGTAGATATCGAACGATGCAAAGGTTGTCAGATCTGCATTGCGGCTTGCAAAGAAAAAGTGATCGGCATGTCAAAAAAATTAAACAGTAAAGGCTATCATTTTGCTCAAAGTTTTAATGAAGAATGTACGGGTTGTATTAATTGCGCATTGGTTTGTCCCGATGGCGCCATCACGGTTTACAGAGCAAGATTAAATTAATCATTAAACCATTTCAGTAATGACAAAAACAAAAGATATACGATTGATGAAAGGAAATGAGGCCTTTGCAGAGGGAATCATACGTGCAGGATGCGATGGCTATTTTGGTTATCCGATCACCCCTCAATCAGAAGTGCTGGAATATTTATCAGCACAAAAAACAAAAGAAAGAACAGGGATGGTTGTATTGCAGGCTGAAAGTGAAATTGCAAGTATTCACATGGTGTATGGAGGAGCTGCTTGTGGAAAAAGAGTAGTGACCTCTTCTTCTAGTCCGGGTATAAGTTTAATGCAGGAAGGATTTTCTTATCTGGCCGGAACAGAGCTCCCTTGTTTGTTGATGAATGTGGTTCGCGGGGGCCCGGGATTAGGAACGATTCAGCCTTCTCAATCAGATTATTTTCAGACTGTAAAAGGCGGAGGACATGGTGATTATAAAATGATCGTATTGGCTCCTGCATCGGTTCAGGAAATGTATGATTTTACAAAACTTGGATTTGATCTAGCTTTTAAATACCGGATACAGGTCATGATATTATCAGATGGTGCGATCGGACAAATGATGGAAAAAGTTGAATTGGATAAACAGCTACCAAGATTAACGGACGAAGAGATCATTAAAAAATATCCATGGGCAACCACGGGAAAAACAGCAGACAGAGAAAGAAATATCATTACCTCTCTTGATCTGAATCCGGCGAAGCAGGAGATCATGAACAGGAAATTACAAGCAAAATTTAAAAGGGTAGAAGAGAACGAAGTTCGTTTTGAAAATATTCATTGCGATGATGCCGAATATATATTTGTTGCTTATGGCTCGAGTGCAAGAGTTTGCGAAAAGGCTGTGCAATTAGGAAGAGCAAAGGGGATCAAGGTCGGGTTACTCAGACTGATCACTCTTTTCCCATTTCCGTATGAAGAGGTTGCAAGATTATCGAAACAGGTAGAAGGAATATTAACGATTGAAATGAGTGCGGGACAAATGGTCGAAGATGTTCGTTTGGGTGCCAATGGCGCAGTGCGGGTAGAACATTATGGAAGACTCGGCGGCATAATACCTGCACCGGAAGAAGTATTAAATGTTTTGGAAGAAACTTTTATAAAAACAAAAACTTATGCTTGATACTGTACCCATAACGAAAGAAGAAATATGTAAACCGGAAAATCTGGTTTACGGTCGGACACCCTTAATGACGGATGCCACACTTTCTTATTGTCCGGGTTGCGGGCATGGAACCATTCATCGATTGATCATGGAAGTGATCGAGGAAATGAATTTGCAAGCCGATACAATTGGTGTTGCCCCGGTTGGCTGTTCGGTACTTGCTTATGATTTCTTGAATATTGATATGCAACAAGCTGCTCATGGAAGAGCACCTGCGGTTGCAACCGGCATCAAAAGATTAATGCCACACAAATTTGTATTTACTTATCAGGGCGATGGAGACCTTGCAGCTATTGGTACCGGGGAAACGATTCATGCATGTAACAGAGGAGAAAACATTACTATCTTTTTTGTGAATAACGGGATCTATGGAATGACTGGAGGACAAATGGCACCTACTACTTTACCGAATATGAAGACTGCTACTTCGCCATTTGGTCGTGATATAGAAACAATGGGAAATCCGTTAAAGATCACTGAATTGATTGCCATGCTTCCGGGAACATATTATGTTACCCGTCAATCAGTGCATACTGCTGCGAATGTGCGCAAAGCAAAAAAAGCAATTCAAAAAGCCATCGAGTATCAAAAGCTAAACAAAGGATTATCGTTTGTTGAAATTGTTTCTAATTGTAATTCGGGATGGAAGATGACACCGGTGGAATCAAATAAATGGATGGAAGAAAAGATGTTTCCATTTTATCCGTTAGGTGATATTAAAATTCCAAAATAAAATATTTAAACATGACAGAAGAGATCATCATTGCAGGATTTGGAGGACAGGGAATTTTATCGATGGGAAAAATTCTGGCTTATGCAGGGATCATGCAGGATAAAGAAGTAAGCTGGTTCCCATCTTATGGCCCCGAGATGCGCGGCGGTACTGCAAATGTTACTGTGATCATCAGTGATGAGAGGATTAGTTCTCCTATTTTGAATCAGTTTGATACTGCTATTATTTTGAATCAACAATCGATGGATAAATTCGAGAGCGCAGTTAAAAAAGGCGGATTGCTGATCTATGATCCCAATGGAATCACGCGACATCCTGTTAGAACCGATATTGATATTTATACGGTTGATGCCGCTTATGAATCTTCGAGAATGAAATCTTCTAAAGTGTTTAACATGATCGTTCTGGGGGCCTTCTTAAAAATAAAACCATTGATCGATCCCGAACATATGCATCAGGGGCTTGAAAAATGTTTACCATCCCGACATCATGGCTTGATCATTGAAAATGAAAAAGCAATTGAAAAAGGAAAAGAGATCATCCTACCGAAATATTTAATGAATTAAAGATGGATTGCTGTAAAAAATAAAACTCAATTCGTATTTACGAATTGAGTTTTATTTTAAAAGAGTGAGGTTATAAAATCAAGTGGTCCCGGCGATCCCGACTAGTCGGGAGAACTCTTATCTAAAGTTTAGAAAACTTCTATCCTTATTGCCCACTCAAGTATTGAACAACACTGAACTTATTAAAACAATTTCAAAGCAAGTTTAAGGATGAGTTTGAAATTGAATAGTCCTAGCCTGTATTCAATTTCAAATAAATGAATATCAGTTATGGAATATCGCATTTAACTTATCTCATTAAGATGTATAAATAGTGAAACTATGCCCTGTTATCGCATAAAACAGTTTACTATACTCTTGTTAGCAATGTTCTTTTTTGTTCAATGTAAAACAATGAAAGAAAACAGAAGAGAGACCAATGAATTCAGATCCATTTATGAAGACCAATTTAAATTGACATATACCCGAAAATTACTCCAAGCAGGATTCAATCATTCAGATGCAATAAATAGTATTCTGGAAACCGATCCAAAAGGATTTACAGACCCCATACTTTCAAATGTAGATTATGATTTAATAAATAGTTTGGTTTATAGAGATAACTTAACAATGATGATTGACTCAACAAATAGAATTGGGATGGTTGCAGAAGGAGCAGAAGGCAAACATGTGATCAGTTTTCTTATTAAAAAATATGATCGTAAATGGATTGATAGTTTAGCAAAAGTTAGATATAAAACTCTGGGAGTAAAAAAGTTTGAATAACTAGGCCTCCCATCCTGCTGTAGAGTTTGCTATCCAAACAATAAACATTTCAAAAACTGGTATAAATAATAAAACCCTAAATCATTAGGGTTTGGTTTTAACTAGTGGTCCCGGCGAGAATCGAACTCACATCTAAAGTTTAGGAAACTTCTATTCTATCCATTGAACTACGGGACCATTGGCGCAAAAATAACAGTTTCGAATAAACCATCGTCCCCTAAATTTAATATTGGCTACTTTAGTTTTTCAAAATTGTAAAATGAAACATATATCAGTATTAAGCTTTACACTTTTTATCTGTTTGATCTCAGCTGCACAAAACCAACCCAAACCAAAAGCAGTATTGAACCATACGGCTATTTATGTAATAGATATAAACAAATCCGGAAACTTTTATAAACAGATCCTTGGTTTGGATACTGTTCCCGAACCATTTCATGATGGTAAGCATATCTGGCTGAGAACAGGGGCGCATACGATGTTGCATATCATACAAGGTGCCGATGCTAAAAAAGAATATTATAAAAATCAGCATACCTGTTTCAGTGTTCCCGATATTGTTGTTTTTGCCGAATTGCTTAAAAGAAATGATCTTCTTTTTGAGGATGTAAGCGGAAATAAAAGGGTATTCAGTACAAGACCCGACGGTATTCATCAGTTATGGTTACAGGACCCCGATGGCTACTGGATAGAAGTGAATGATGATAAGTATTAAGCTGCGCCTTATCTTTGCAGCCCTCAAATCAATACTATGAAGTTTTACAACATAATTATCAAATATCGCTTTTGGTTAAGTCTGGTGGCTGTGGCTGCAGCAATCGCTGTTAATATTGTATCCGGATTCTGGCCTTCTTTCGTGCTGTATTTTATTGCCGTGATAGGCTTGTTCAGTCACTTTTTTATCGGCCCTCTGCGTTTGATCCAGGAACCGATGGAACAGGGCAGGGTGGAAGAAGTTAAAAAGATATTAGACACGGTTTGGTTTCCGGGTTTATTATATACGCCTGTTCGTTCTACTTATTATACCATTAAAGGGAATCTTTCCATGATGGAACAGGATTTCGACAATGCTGAAAAGCATTTAAAGAAAAGCTCTTCTTTGGGCTCACCGATGCCCGAAGCAGAAAGTGCCAATAAACTGCAATTGGGAATGATGGCCATGCAAAAGGGAGATCTTCGTCAGGCTGAAGGCTATGTACGTGCAGCCATCCGATTGGGTATTGCCGATAAAGAAAGTGAAGCCGTTGCTTATTTAAGCATGTGCCAGATCTTCATGAATAAAAGAGAGTTCAAAGCCGCGAAAGATTTCTTCCGCAAAGCCAAAGCCTGTAAGCCCAAGTCCAAACAGGTATTGGATCAGATCAAAGAAATAGAGAAATATATTTCGAGGATCCCGGGATAACAATAAGTAATTGTTTTTCTTATATGATTTTAATCATTTTGCCAGGCTATTTTAAAGAGTAGCTTGGCATTTTTTTAAGCTCAAAGATTTAATCAGCCAAGAGATTTTCTTCCTGTCAATCATCATTTACGATTATATCTTTTAGAAAAACAATTAAAGGATGCAGGCAAAACGATCAGGGTTTATTTCAATCTTTCTATTAGCTGGATTTATTTTCTTACATGCGAACACAGCTTTTGCACAAATAAAAAACACAGATAGTATATCCCCCAAAAAAATAAAGCTCACTTCGGTTATTATTGCAAATTATTCTTTGTCGTTAGATAGGTACACTGATGTTCAAACCGGTATTCACAATATTAAAACCGATTCGGGAGTTGTAAATAACAGCTTCAGTTTTAGATATATCCGGGTGCAGGGCAATTATGATCTAACCTCAAATATTGATGCCGCTATTCTGGTAAATTTTGCGGAGTTAAAAAACGCAAATGCCGATTTCCACAAAGTGATAGAAATGGCATATATGCGATATAAGTTTTTTAAAGAGGGATATCTGAATTTGCAATTTGGACAATTTCGTCCTTACACACAGGTTGAAGATCTTTATCCTATCCAGATGCACAAAAGTTATTATTGGTCCAATCAATATATGGCATTGTCGAGCAGTAACTGGACAAGCTTTCAAGTGGGTGCGGCTTTAACAGGATCTCTAAAAAAAATGAATATCCCATTGAACTATTATCTTACTGTTTGGAATGGTAATGGAAGAGTTGTTACAGTAGTGAATTCTACTGCACAAACCAATGGTGATAATGATAACAGCAAAAATGTTGCTGTCAGGCTTGAATATGAACCCATCAAAGATATTGTGCTGGGTGTTTCAAATGCGGGTACTAAATATTTGGGAAAAGCCATGAGTTCTTTTTCTGCAGATATCAGAGTAAATCACAAATTCAATAGAAAATGGGAAGCAGAACTGGAGGCTTCTTATACAAATGCACACGATGTAGCTGCAATCATTACTGCTACCTGTTCAACTACTCTGCCGAAGGAAGTTGATTATAATAATTATAAAATGAAGGGATTGTATATCATTCCACTGATAAGGTATAATCATGGGCTCTCAAAACTAAAATCTACAGAATTAACCTGCAGGTATGATTACTGGCAACAAGATATTAGTTCTAATAATCCCAGAACAACCATTGCTCCCATGCTCAATTTCAACTTAAGTGATAATTATGGTGCAAGGTTTCAGATCATCGGCATCATTAACAAGTATAAAACACCTGTTACCAATGTAAATTCAGCGATTTACAATAGCAACCAACTGGCTTTTCAAGTGCAATTCTTCTTTTAACAATGAAGGATGGTTATTTTTCTGCAAGCAGTTTTTCAATCACGGTTGAAAAGTGCTGATGTTCTAATTTATGTATTTTCTGAGCTAAAATATCCGGCGTGTCAGTTTCAAGAACAGGACATCTTGCCTGAAATAGGATGGAACCGTGATCATATTTATCATCCACATAATGAATAGTGATACCGCTTTCTTTTTCTTTGGCTTCGATAACGGATTCGTGAACAAGCTGCCCGTACATGCCTTTGCCGCCGTATTTGGGTAATAATGCAGGATGAATATTGACGATCTTATTGGGGTAGGCTTCAATCAATGCTGTCGGAATTTTCCATAAAAAACCCGCCAATACTATAAAATCAATTTGTGCAGATCTCAGATCCTGCAGGTAAGTATCTCCTCTAAAAAATCTTTCCCTCTCTATTATTAAAGTAGGTATTTGATATTCTGTGGCAATTTGCAGAACGCCGGCAGTTGCTTTATTGGAAACAATTAAGGCAATACTGACCGAAGAATGATCAGTAAAATGCTCTAAGATCTTTCTTGCATTGCTGCCTGTTCCTGACGCAAAAATGGCAATATGCTTTTTTGGGGTTTTCGAGAATATGCGCATGATCCTTTGAATATAATCCTTGAAAAATGAAAATTGCCCGAAAGCTATGCTGATGAGCAATACTGAAAAAGGCCAGATGAGACAGACAATGAGTACATAAAGACCGATCCTCCCAAAACCATTTTCAACTGCAAAAGCTGCCAGGATCTTCCTTCCGACATAACCGCAAAAGCTTCCTCCAAAAATGAAAGTGCAGATAATAAGCGTGAACTGACGCCAATCTACTTTCCATTTTTCTTTCAGATCTTGAAACATGCTTCAAAAATGGGATAAAATTCTGACTAATCTTTCAGCTTAAAATAAATAAACCCATACAACAATTTCAGTTACAAAAAAATGACATAAATCGAATCAAAACCCCGCAATCCTCTGAAATGCAGTCCAGATAAGGCTAAAAAATTTTTTTTAACATTGAGTTTTTGTGCTGCTACTACCCTATTTTTGCAAGCGTTCATGGTATTTTTTCCACACTAAGAACAATAGATTGTGAATATGATATCTCACAGAAGTATAACCAAGACCATTCTCCTCAGTACAATTGTTTTTCTGAGCTTATTTTTCGGCAATATAGTGAATGCACAAGATGGTAAAGCACTGTTTTCCCAGAATTGCGCAGCCTGTCATGCGATCGATAAAAAGCTTACCGGGCCTGCATTATTAGGTGTTCAGGACCGTTGGCCAGACCAGAAAAAACTGTATTCCTGGATCAAGAACAATCAGGCATTCCTGAAAACGGGAGACCCATACGCCAATAACTTGTACAACGAGTTTAACAAAACGGCGATGAACCTGTTCCCCAATCTTACAGATCCTGAGATCGGTGCCATTTTAAAATACATTAAAGAGTGGAAACCTGCTGTAGCCCCTGCTGCTGCCAGTGGTGCTCCTGCCCCTGAAGGCGACAGTACGCTGTTGTTTGGTATTCTTACGCTGATACTTGCCATCATTGCATTTACACTGATGCAGGTTAACAGTAATCTGAGGAAATTATCTGATGATAAAGAAGGTATCCTGGCTCCTGAGCCGGTTCCTTTCTGGAGAAACAAGGCCTACATAGCATTTGTAACTGTCATACTTTTCTTGGTAGGTGGTTATTATACCACTAAGGGTGCCATCGGTTTGGGCCGCAATAAAACCTATCAACCTGAACAACCCATTTATTTTTCTCATAAAGTGCATTCCGGCGTTAATCAGGTAAGCTGTTTGTATTGCCATGGTGGTGCTCAGGACAGCAAACATGCAAGCATCCCTTCTATGAATGTTTGTATGAATTGTCATGCTGCTATCAATGAATATAAAGGTCCTAAATTCTATACAGAAGAAGGGGAAGAAGTAAATGGAACTGCACAGATCCAGAAATTATATGAGTATGCCGGATTTACAGCAGGAAAACCATGGGATCCTTCCAAAGCAAAACCTATTGAATGGGTTAAGATCCATAACCTGCCCGATCACGTTTATTTCAATCACTCACAACATATCAAAGCAGGCAAAGTACAATGCCAGACCTGCCATGGTGAGATCACCAATATGGACGAAGTAAAACAATTCGCCGATCTGAGCATGGGATGGTGTATCAACTGTCACAGAGAAACAAAGGTTCAGTTTAAGGAAAATGGATTCTATAGTATCTACGAAAAATATCACGAAGATTTAAAGAATGGAAAGATCGATAGTACCAAAGGAATTACTGTAGAAAAAATTGGCGGAACCGAGTGTCAGAAATGTCACTATTAATTTCGAATTGAAATCTGCAATCGCGGTTTAAAAGAGGAGGAGATCATTGCAGAACTACCAAATTCTCAAATTGTCAAATTGATATAATGGAGCAAAAAAAGTATTGGCAAAGTTTTGGAGAGCTGAATAATTCAGAAGCTTATCAACAATCAGCAAAAGATGAGTTCGGCGAAGAATTACCATTCGAAGCAGATGATAAGGGCTTCCTTGAATCTAAAACGCCACGCAGAGATTTCTTGAAATATGTAGGTTTCAGTACTGCAGCAGCTGCCATAGCGGCAAGTTGCGAAACGCCTGTAAAAAAAGCGATTCCTTTTGTAAATAAACCCGAAGATATTGTTCCGGGAGTGGCTAATTATTATGCTACCACTTATATACAGGATGGTGATGTGATCAGTGTTCTGGCAAAAGTGAGAGATGGTCGCCCTATTAAAATTGAAGGGAATGAATTAAGTCCGATCACCGCCGGCGGAACTTCTGCCCGAGTTCAGGCTTCTGTTCTGGATCTGTACGATACGGCCAGATTACGTTTCCCTACGATCGATACAAAAGAAGTAACATTCGAAGCAATCGATAAGGCTGTTGCCGAAGCCATTGCCGGCAAGCCTGTAGTTTTACTCAGCAATACCATCACGTCTCCTTCATCAAAAGAAGTGATCGATCAATTTTTAGCAAAATATCCGGGAAGTAAACACGTGGTGTATGATGCTGTTTCTTACAGTGGGATATTATTAGCAAATGAAGCTTCTTATGGTAAGAAAGTCATTCCTTCTTATCGTTTTAATAATGCAAGATTGATCGTAAGTCTGGGTGCCGATTTTCTGGGTACCTGGTTAAGTCCGGTTGAATTTGCAAAACAATATTCAAAAGGGAAAAAGATAAACGAGCAAAAACCTGATATGAGCAAGCACATTCATTTTGAAAGTGTAGCAAGCTTAACGGGTTCGAATGCAGATGAAAGATATTTACATCGTCCATCACAAACCGGTGCTATTGCATTGGCATTGCTGAATTCTATATCGGGAAAAGCTGCTTATTTGGATGATCCTAAATTATTGGCAAATGTTGCTAAGACCTCTACTCAATTATTGGCCAATAAAGGACAGGCCATAGTTGTAAGCGGAAGCAATGATGTAAATGTACAGATCATTGTAAATGCTATCAATGATGCTTTACAATCAAATGGTAATACGATAGACTGGTCTTCTACTTATAATACCCGTCAGGGGATCGACAGTGAATTTTCGAAATTAGTGGATGATATGAATGCCGGCAATGTGGCTGCATTATGTATCGTTGGTGCGAATCCTGCTTATACCTGGTATGATGCAGATAAGTTCAAAGCCGGATTGAAAAAAGTGAAAGCATCTGTTTCATTCAATGCAAAAAATGATGAAACAACACAGCTTTGTAAATATGTTATTCCTGATCATCATTATCTGGAAAGCTGGGGAGATGCTGAAGTAAAACCGGGATATATTTCATTTCTTCAACCCACTATTGCGCCTTTATTCAAAACGCGTCAATGGCAGGATAGTTTATTGAAATGGAGCGCAGCAAATACCGAATATGTATCCTTCTTAAAAAAATATTGGGGCAATAAGATCGGTGGAGAAAACGGATGGAATAAAGCATTGCAAGATGGCGTGATCAATCCGGCTACATCAAATCCTTCTTCTGCAACATTGAATAACGCTGCTATTGCTTCTGCAACTACTGCAATATTGGCTGCTAAAAAAGCAGGTAAGATCGAATTGGTATTGTATGAAAAAGTTTCTGTTGGTGTAAACGGTGCATCTAATCCATGGCTGCAGGAATTACCGGATCCGGTAACAAGAGCAACCTGGGATAATTATGTGATCGTTTCTCCTGCTATGGCAAAAACATTGCTGGATATAGATCTTACTAATAATGGTCAGGCAGATGCTTATGAAGTGCAGCCTCCTAAGAAAGTTGTAAAAGTTACAGTGAATGGTAAATCCGTTTCATTGCCAGCATTGATCATTCCCGGTACAGAAAATAATACCATCGGTATTGCGATAGGATATGGTCGTACAAAAGAAATTGGTAAATCAGCCGACGAAGCAGGTAAAAATGTGTTTGGCTTTGCAAGCCTGAGCGGCGACACTGTTAGTTATGCAGTTGCTGATGCAACAGTAGAACTGACTGATGAATTATATAAAGTTGCATTAACACAAACACACGGAACCTATAATACTGCACAGGGTAACCGTACAGAAATAATGAAAGAATTGACATTGGCTGATTTTAAAGCTGAGCCCAATGAAATTCTGGATGACAGAGAAAAAGAATTAGCTCCTTATGGCGGGATAGCTAATTATGAAAAGAACGGAACGATCTATCCTTATTTCGACAAGCCCGGTATTAAATGGGGCATGAGCGTTGACTTAAACACTTGTACAGGCTGTGCTGCCTGCGTTGTGGCATGTCATGCTGAAAATAATGTATCAGTAGTTGGTAAACCTGAAGTTTTGCGTTACCATGATATGCACTGGTTGCGTATCGATCGTTATTATACAGGCGATATAGAAAATCCAAAAGTTGTTTTCCAACCCTTGATGTGTCAGCATTGTGATAATGCACCTTGTGAAAATGTATGTCCTGTTGCTGCAACCAACCACAGCAGTGAAGGTTTGAATCAAATGACTTATAACCGTTGTATCGGTACAAGATATTGTGCCAATAACTGTCCTTATAAAGTACGTCGTTTTAACTGGGCTGATTATACAGGTGCTGATAGTTTCCCTGATAATCAAACAGACATTGTAAATGATGTGGTGTTGAACATGAATGACGACTTAACAAGAATGGTGTTGAATCCTGATGTTACGGTTCGAGCTCGTGGTGTGATTGAAAAATGTTCTTTCTGCGTACAACGTTTACAGGAAGGAAAATTAAAAGCGAAGAAAGAAAGCCGTCCTTTAAAGAGCGGAGAAAACAATGAATGGGATGTGAAAGTTGCTTGTCAGCAGGCTTGTCCAACCGATGCGATTGTCTTTGGTAATGTAAATGATAAACATAGTGCTATTACCATGGCAAGGATCGATAATTCATTGCGTACTTTCTATTCACTGGAACAACTGCACGTGATGCCGAATGTAAACTATCTGGCAAAAGTGAGAAATCTGGATACACAGGAAAAAGATGAGTGGTTGAAAGATGATAAGAAAGAAGATAAAAAAGTGGCGGAGCCTGCAGCAGCAGCTGAGAAGAAATAAGGATGTTGAACAAAGATTAAAAGCTGATTAACAAAAAATATAAAACGTTAGTTCATACATAAAAATATGAACTGCTAAATACCGAGACCAGATGCATTTAAAGTACGAATCACAGCTCAGGGAACCGTTGGTGTATGGTACAAAAACCTATCACGATGTAACGGAAGATATTGTTCGCCCTATTGAAGCTAAGCCAAGTAAACTTTGGTACATTGGCTTTTACATTGCAGTTGCATTATTATTATTTGGTGTGTATGCTTTGTACAGAGATGTAACTTATGGTATTGGTCAGTGGAACCTTAATAAGACGATCGGATGGGGTTGGGATATCACCAACTTCGTGTGGTGGGTAGGTATTGGTCATGCTGGTACATTGATCTCGGCGATCCTTTTATTATTCCGTCAGGGATGGAGAACCGGTGTTAACCGTGCTGCAGAAGCGATGACCATTTTTGCGGTAATGTGTGCGGGTCAATTTCCTATCTGGCATATGGGTCGTGTGTGGATGGCCTTCTTCGTTTTACCTTATGCAAATACACGTGGTCCTTTATGGGTGAATTTTAACTCACCATTGTTATGGGATGTGTTTGCGATCTCTACTTATTTCACCGTATCACTATTATTCTGGTATAGTGGTTTGTTACCCGATCTGGCAACTGTTCGTGATCGTGCCAAAACAAAACTGCGTAAGCATTTATATGGTGTTGCATCTTTTGGTTGGACCGGATCTACCAAACACTGGCAGAGACATGAATCATTATCATTAGTGCTGGCAGGTTTATCTACTCCACTGGTATTATCAGTACATACGATCGTATCCTTTGACTTTGCCACATCGGTAGTTCCGGGATGGCATACAACGATCTTCCCTCCATACTTTGTTGCAGGTGCGATCTTCTCAGGGTTTGCGATGGTGCAAACTTTGATGGTGATCATCAGAAAAGTTTTCGGCATGCAGGATTATATCACGATGGGGCATATTGAAGCAATGAATAAAGTAATTGTTTTAACAGGTTCTATTGTTGGTGTTGCTTATCTCACAGAATTATTCATGGGATGGTATAGTCAGAACAAGTATGAAGGATATACTTTCTGGTATAGCCGTGCTAATTTATTCAGTCCATACGGATGGAGTTATTGGGGAATGATGGCATGTAACGTGTTAAGTCCGCAGATATTCTGGTTCCGTAAAATGAGAAGAAATCTATTTGTTACATTCTTTATGAGTGTGATCGTAAATATCGGTATGTGGTTCGAACGTTTTGTGATCATCGTTACATCATTGTATCGTGATTATCTTCCTTCTGCATGGTCTGTATATTATAGTCCTACCATTTGGGAGATCGGATTTTATACAGGAACATTCGGATTATTCTTTACCTGCTTCTTCCTGTTTGCAAAATACTTCCCTGTGATCGCAATAGCTGAGATCAAATATGTATTGAAGACAACAGGTGAAAGTTATAAAGACAAGATGGGACATCTGGAACATGTGGCACCGGATGTGTTTGCACATAGCGGACATGGGCACACAGTAGTTGAAAACGACGGATCGAATTAATAAATAGTAAAGATCATTTCTTAACAATAAATTCCTGAAAGGGAAGATTGATATGGCAAAAAAGAAATTCGTAGTTGGCTGTTTTGATGATGAGGCAACTTTATTTCCCGCAGTAAAAAAAGTTCGTACTGCAGGGTATAAAATTCATGATGTATACACGCCATTTGCTGTGCATGGTTTAGATCATGCATTGGGTTTACGCGAAACAAGTTTACATACAGCCGGCTTTATTTATGGTATCACGGGTACATCAACTGCATTGGGTTGTATCAGCTGGATATTGAGTTACGACTGGCCTTTGAATATTGGCGGTAAACCGCATTTTGCTTTACCTGCATGGATACCTATTACTTTCGAGTTAACGGTATTGTTTGCAGCAGTAGGTATGGTGCTTACGTTTTGTTATCTCTGTCAGTTATCCCCCTTCATTAAAAAACATCATTTTCATGCACGTGCAACAGATGATCTTTTTGTGATGGTGATCGAAACAACAGATAAAACAAATGTGGATGATCTTACCAGCTTTTTATCTAACGCAGGAGCCGTTGAAACAGATGTTCAAATTGCAGAAGCCGGATGGTGGTTAGGAAGATATGATAAAGACGAAGTTCCTTTTCAAAATAAAATTGTTGCTGCTTAATCATAAGAATTGAATGACGATGAAGAAATTATTTATCATAACAGCTTTAGTAATTACAGGGGCAGCGATCATCAGTTGCAATGATGTAAAACGTAAGCCAAGTAATGTGTACATGCCCGATATGGCGTATAGCCGTGCATATGAAACTTATGCCGATCATAGCAATTTAGCTGAGCTGGGTATCAATTATACCAATATGCCTGTTGCCGGAACGATCGCACGCGGAGAAGAATTTCCATTTCCTCTCACCAAAGATGCACTCGGTGATACAGCAAATTATTTTGCAGCCAAACAAATAAAGAGTCCCGTTGATTCTTTATCAAATGCAGAATATACAGAAACAGAAAGATTGTATTTGATCAATTGTGGTATTTGTCACGGAACCAAACTGGATGGCAATGGCCCTTTGTATAAAGGCGGCGAAGGACCTTATCCTGCAAAACCTGCAACATTGGTAGGCGATCCAAAATATGCTGCAATGCCCGAAGGACAAATGTTCTATTCTGTGATGTACGGGAAGAATCTGATGGGAAGTTATGCATCGCAATTAAACCGTAAA
>CAIKTE010000316.1 GCA_903830285.1 uncultured Chitinophagaceae bacterium
CAGATCAATCCCTGGTTCTGATCGAATGCTTCAATGGGCTTTGGTTGGGGCGATTGAAATGATGCTGCCTCAAAATTCCATAAATTATATACTTTTTTTAAAGAAATAGGAGGAATAGAAATCGTTTTAATGGGCTCCGGTATTTCCGGTACAGGATAACTTACATATAGCTTGATCAGATCCCGCAACATGTAAAATTTCGCTGTTGCAGCACCTTGTTCATTTATGGGTGCATCGTAATCGTAACTTGTGATATCAGGCTGGTATTGTGTTGGCGAAAAAGCATTAGCTCCTGCAGTAAAACCGAAATTTGTTCCGCCATGAACAACATATAGATTGAAACTCTTTTTATTCGTTAATAAATATTTGATCTCTTTTTTTAATGAATTTGTATCTGGCCTTGCCCATTTTTCTCCCCAATGTGTTAACCATCCGGGATAAGTTTCACTGCTGAATGCTGGAACATTGGGATTATGTTTCTTTGCAGTTTCAAAATCTGCATCACTACTACCACTATCCAAACCGATTGCAGCAGCATCTATCGAACCGGCATCCAGCATAAAATCAGTGGCACCATCCGCTGTATAAAAAGGAACCTTGATCCCATTACTTGCCCATAACTTTTTTAATTCTTGTATATAATTTCTATCATTCCCAAAACTTCCATATTCATTTTCGATCTGCAGCATTAAAATGGGACCGCCATTTGAGCACTGTAATGGCGCAACTTCTTTTGATAACCTGTTCACATATCTTGTTACTGCATGCATGTATCTGCTATCCATGCAGCGAATTTTGATATCAGGAATTTTTAATAGATAAGTTGGCAAGCCTCCAAAATCCCATTCGGCACATACATATGGACCGGGGCGTAATAATACCCACATCCCTTCCTGTTTGCAGATTGTAATGAATTCAGCAATATTCCTGTTTTCAGTAGTGAAATCAAAAACACCTTCCTTTAATTCATGATAATTCCAAAAAATATAAACTGCAATAGTATTACAACCCATCGCTTTTGCCATTTGAATACGATGTCGCCAATATTCTTTCGGAATACGTGCAGGGTGCATTTCTCCGCTAATTATCTGAAATGGTTTTCCATCCAGCAAGAATTCGGTCTTGCTCAAACTAAATTCATGTTTCACTTGTTGTGCCTGCGAGAATGAAACTGTAAAACAAAAAAGGAATACTAATAAAAGATGGGAAAATTGTTTCATGACCGATTTTCTATCAAATTAATTATTCAATTTCATGAACCCACCATCGATCGCATAATCACTACCTGTGATAAAAGATGCTTCATCAGACGAAAGATATACCACCAATGATGCAATTTCTTCCGGTTTAGCCATTCTGCCGATGGGTTGTGATTTGGAAAGCTTTTCGAATATTTCAGCTTCTTTACCGGGATAATTCTTTGCAATGAACCCGTCTACAAAAGGGGTATGTACTCTAGCTGGAGAGATACAATTGCAGCGAATATGTTCATTGATATAATCTTTCGCAACGCTTAAGGTCATTGCATAAACAGCGCCTTTACTCATAGAATAAGCAAAACGGTCGTTTAATCCAACATGAGCAG
>CAIKTE010000317.1 GCA_903830285.1 uncultured Chitinophagaceae bacterium
AGAAGGAATAAATGGTAATTAAGGAGGGTTATAAACTAAAAAAGCACCTAAAACCGAAGTTTCATATGCTTTACTATTAAAAAAAGTAACTTGACGCGGTCCCGTCAGGAATCGAACCTGAATCTGGAGCTTCGGAAACTCTTATACTATCCATTGTACTACGGGACCAATAACGCAAATATATTGAATGAGAATGTGAATGATCGTTGTTGTCTTTTCTTGTTCATCTTTATTTACATTAAGAAATGATTGTCACCTTATGTTCGCAATGTCACCCTGAGGCGCTCGAAGGGTGAAGTTAAATGTCTGTTATTAAATCATGCTTCGAGTGCCTCAGCATGACATCGTTCTCTTGATTTAATGTCTTTAAATTATGGTCTTTCTACAACAAATGCGGTTTGGCTTCCGTTAATCCTGCATTGGTAACAATGAGATAATCGGGTTTGAATTCTTTTAAATTTTCTGCACCGCCATAAGATAAAGCAGAACGGATACCATCCTGTAATCCCTGTAATACAAACTTCACACCTCCTTTAAAAGGAATAACGGTAGATTCTCCTTCCACATTTCTTTGTTCCTTGCCATGTACCGTTTTTGTTTCTAATGATGCGGCACCACGATACCGTTTAAACAATCCATTATTCTTTTCAATGATCTGCCCGGGTGATTCTTTTGTTCCTGCGATCAATGATCCCAGCATCACAGACTGAGAACCCAATGCCAATGCTTTGGCAATATCGCCGCTGGTTCTGATACCCCCATCGGCCATCACCGGTAAAGTTGTAACTGCATTGATCTCTTCGAGGCAGGTAACATTGGGCACACCAAATCCAGTTTTTAATCTGGTGGTGCATAAAGAACCGCCGCCTACTCCCACACGTAAACCATCTGCACCCCAGGCTTCCAGATCCTTTGCGGCCTGCGCACTGGCAATATTTCCGGCGATAATATCTACATGCTTTGCTAAAACGGATTTCAGTTTTGCAATGGCCAGTTTTACCAATTCATGATGACCATGTGCCACATCTATCAATATTATATTGACACCTGCATCAACGAGTGCAACAGCTCTTTCAATAAAATCATCATTCACACCAACAGCTGCCATAACAGGTATCGCATAATCTTCTTTCCAGTCGGCACTGAGTGTGAGCCATTTTTTTTGCAATTCATTTTTCTGAATATGATCCACTACTGCTTTCACTTCTCTGCATTCATCTTCTATGGAAAGAAAGCGGTGGATACATCCCACTGCACCCGCATCAGCCATTTTAATGGCCATCCTGCTTTCGCAAACCGTGTCCATACAGGAGGCAACAAATGGAGTACATAAATAATAGTTCTTGGATACTTTGGTGAATAGACTGATATTCTTTCTGCTGATCACTTTAGAAAAAGAAGGAACCAATTGAATATCATCGTAAGTAAAAGCCTGTTTGCGCATAATGTCTAGTTAATTATGTATAAAATAAATTAGTTTTTTACATCTCGATTGCAAATACGATTAAGTTACGGATTGTCACTCTGTCCAAAGGACTCCTTCTTGGAGAGGTTCTCGAAGAGTGATGAACGAGAACCTTTTTTTGAAATCATGCTTCGAGAGCCTCAGCATGACATCATACAGCTTAACTTAATTACATTGCCGATTGCTTAAAAAGCAACCAAGGGCAAAAATAAACAGTTCTCTTATGCAATAGTTTTTATTTGATTTATATTTATCGTTTCTGCGAGCATGATCATACATGAAACCTTTACAGTATATGGGCAATAAATACAGAAGACAAATTCAAAAGGCAATATTATTGCCCCTGCTTCTGTTGTTTGTTTCAGTGAGCATTGCTCAGTGCCCGGATAATATTGGTTTTGAAAAAGGAACTTTTGATAATTGGGAGACTTTTGAAGGCAATGTTTCTAAAGTGGATGGTTCCATTCTTACAAGTCCTAATTCATCCTTGAGTCGGTTTACCATGTTTCAAAATACCTATCCGCAACAATTGGATCCTTATGGTCAGTTTCCTGTTAATTGCCCCAACGGCAGTAACTATTCCATCATGATAGGTAATAATTCTACCGGAGGTCATGCACAAACAGTGAGTTATACATTCACTATTCCCGCCAATCAGGATAATTACAGTATCATTTATAACTACGCGGTTGTACTGCAAAATCCTGCGCATTCATTATGGCAACAACCCGGCTTTTATTCAAGAGTGTTTGATGTAACGGCCAATCAGTATATTGATTGTGGTGCATTTAATTTTCTGGCAACTTCCAGTTTACCCGGTTTTCAATTATCACCTGTATCTGCATCTGTTTATTATAAGCCATGGTCACCCATTACGGTAAAACTCGTGGGCTATGCAGGTAAAACCATTCGCCTGGAATTTACTTCTCATGATTGTGCACCGGGCGGACATTTTGGCTATGCTTATCTGGATGTTAATGAAAACTGTACTTCACCACTTTCGGGAAATGTTTATTGCGATGGTAATAATTCTCTAACCTTAACAGCCCCTTTCGGCTTTAGCGGATATAACTGGTATAATGCCGATTATTCAGCAATACTGGGTACGGCCAATACATTAAAATTAAGTCCACCGCCGGCGCCCGGCACGGTTTATCATGTGGTGGTTTCTCCATACCCCGGACTGGGATGTTTGGATACATTAACAACAGCGATCAAAGTATCGACCAACGCTTTTAAACTGCAAACCGTTGATACCATTATTGGCTGCTCATCCGATAAGATCGATCTAACGGCAGCTTATGTAACTGCGGGTAGTTCGCCCGATCTCAGTTTTTCCTATTATACCGATCTTACCTTGATCAATTATCTCGCAACACCTAAGCAGGTTCCCGGCGCAGGTGTATATTATATCAAAGCTCAGAACAAAGAAGGATGTTCCGATATTAAACCCGTGGTGGTTGATTTTACAAAGTCACAAAAATTAGTGGTGCAGGATCCATTGCCCGTTTGTACTCCCAATAAAGTGGATATTACGGCTGCATCCGTAACGGCAGGCAGTGATGCAGGTTTGAACCTTAGTTACTGGAAAGATATTCTGCTAAGTGTTCCTTTGCCCAATCCAAAAGCAATAGATTCAAGTGCTACTTATTATATCAAAGCATTGAGCAGTTTGGGTTGTACCATCATCATGCCTGTGAAGGTGAATGTTTCAACTGCTCCTGTTCTCAGCACAAAAGATCTGAGTGTTTGCGGCCCGGCTGATATTACAACTGCTGCAACTGTTACTGTTAATCAGACCGATGCAGTTTTGAGTTTCTGGAAAGATAATGCAGCCAACATCAGTCTTCCATCACCCAATAATATACAGGCCAGCGGCACTTATTATGTGAAAGCGACCAATCCGGCAGGTTGTACCGTGATGGCTGCTATACAGACAAAAGTTTTTCCGGTTCCTTATTTTACGATCTCACCGGCGCCCATTGTTGAACTGCCAGCAACTGTTGATCTGACCAGTTTGGTAAAGACTAGCACTGCTACCGTTTCTTCTTTTTCTTATTGGGCAGATAGTGCTGTAACGATCTCTCTTGTAAAACCTGCTGCTATCGCTTTAAGTGGCATGTATTTTATAAAAGCTACTACTGCTGATGCTTGCTTTGTATTGGACTCTGTAAAAGTTACGGTGAACGAACCCGCCATTATTCCACCTAATATTTTTTCTCCTAATAATGATGGCATCAATGATGTCTGGGAGATCCCATTACTGCGTTTTTATCCTAACTGCACAGTTGATGTATATGACCGAAGCGGACAAATTGTGTATCATTCGATCGGTTATTCAAAACCATGGGATGGTAAGATAAACGGGAAAACATTGCCTGTGGCTACCTATTATTATCTGATTAAATCAAACAATAAGCATGCGCCTGTATCTGGCAGCATCACTATCATTCAGTAGAATTATTTTCCGAATGCGGATATATTGCTTCCGAATATTTTTACGGCAATAGCCAGTAAGATCACTCCAAAGAATTTACGAATGGCCAGCAATCCTGCTTTGCCCAATGCTTTTTCTATCCACTTTAAAGATTTTAAAACAATATAGATCACAAAGAGGTTGATGATGATGGCAACTAATATAACGGTCTCATCAAAATTGGCTTTTAATGACATGATGGTAGTTAATGTTCCCGATCCTGCTATCAAAGGGAATGCAATGGGTACAACCGTTCCGGAAGGAGCATCTTTTTCACTCTTAAAGATCTCATGACCGATCACCATTTCCAATCCTAACAGAAATAGAACGATCGATCCACCTACTGCGAAGGAACGTATATCTACACCCAGCATGTTTAAGAATGGTTTACCTGCAAATAAGAACAAGATCATCAGGGCACCCGAGATCAGCGTTGCTTTAAATTCCTGTATGGCACCCGATTTTGTTTTAATGCTGATCAATAAAGGAATGGAACCTACAATATCAATTACGGCAAAAAGGGTAAAAGAAATCGTTACTAATTCACTGACATTAAAATTCATGACCAAGATTTGAAACAAAGGTAAAAACATCCTGCTGCAGACAGGATGTTTTTATGGGCTTTCTTACAATCAATGTCAATACCTTAAAGATTGTGATGTCATGCTGAGGCACTCGAAGCATGATTCATGAATATTCATTTTTAAAATTCACCCTTCGAGTGCCTCAGGGTGACATCGCGTTACGCAACATCATATATTGTTGCTGCATTGTATATAAACAGTTGATGCATAAACAATCTGTATACAAACTTTCTATATAAATGCGTTCTTCATTGCTCAGTTGTATTTGATTGCACTGGCATTCGGTGATGCTTCCTGCCTTACATTCAAAACGGCTGTTGCAGCGCGGACATTTTTTATTTTCGTGATTTGCCATTACAAGGTTGATTTGTTTACTGGTTGATCGGTTGATAAGAAAGTCATCAAAGATGAATGGTTACACCTGCATTCAGTATAAACGGAATGGAATTATAACCACGCACATCAAAGAATTTTGTATTGCCAATATTCTGTGCATCGGCAAACAGCTTTGCATATTTACAAACATGGAATTCGGCATATGCACTCAGTAAAAAATAAGGGTTCAATGCCACATCGGGTAGGGGATTGTAATTAACATCATAGCCTCCTACATCATATCTGCTGCTTACATATTTAGCACTGATACTTGCATAGAATTTAGTGCTGAATGAATAAGCCGCCGTTATATTGATACTGTGTTTGGGTCTGCGCAAAGAATAACTGTACGTAGTGTCATTATAGCTAACACGGCTTTCCGTTGTTTCTTTGGGAGAAAGATAGCTATAGTTGGCACTGATATTTATTTTATCAGTGGCTTTAATATTCAGTTCCAATTCAACTCCGCGTACGACTTGTTTGATATAATTGAAATAATTATAAGTTATGTAATTATAGTCGATACCGTTATCTGTTTTTCTGCTGAAGAAGACCAGGCGAGTATTGATGATCTTTTGCAACAACTGAATACCCGCTTCATAGTTGAGAGATTTCTCGGGTTGCAGCGATTCATTAAAACTTAACTGATATAAAGTGGGTGCTTTAAATCCGCTCGAGATACTTCCGAAGATCCTGAACGCATCATTTAATTTATACGATGGATTAAAAGAGAAAGTGCTGTTATTGCCGTATCGTGAATGATGATTAAATCTTCCGCCAACTTCCATATTTAATTTATTGGAAGCATCTGTAAAATGCAAAGAAGCATAAATGCTGTTTTGATTCACGGAAGTATCATTGAATTTGTCATCATAAGGTCCATAGATGCTCATCGAATGATAGATGCTATGATAGGAACCGTAACGGTAATCGATACCCGTTAAGAGATCCAGCCCCTTTGCCAGTTTATTGTTCGCGTACAATTCTGCAAACTGGGAGATGGAATGAAAATCGTTCAATACATAGGAACTTGCATTGGGTATGGAAGCATTATCATTATAATTGCGTTGCATGCCGCTGTATTGATAATTGCCAACAATGATCAACCCTGAATTTTTATATTGAAATCCGCCACCTGCATTCATCACCTTATTATGAATATCATAATTGCTTGCATCGGCAAATACACCTGCATCAACACCGGCCTTGTATTCGCTGTATTGCGAAAATGCTTTCAGCAATAATTTTTTATTCAACTGATATTGTAATGCAGCACTTACTGCATCTCCATTATATCCGTCTTTGTCAAAATTATTTTTACCTGTACTGTCGTTGGCTGAAGAAAAACCATCCGTCACCAATTTAGCATAGCGTGCAGTATAGCTTAATTGATCTGCTTTACCATAGACCTGCACATTGCCTTTGAATGTTCCCAAACTTCCACCCGTAAGGGTTGTTTTCAAATTGACGGGCTTATCAATATTGTTTTTAATAGTGATGATATTGATCACACCTGCAATGGCATCACTGCCGTATAAAGTAGATTGTGCGCCTTTGCATATCTCGATCCTTTCCACATCATTGATCGAAAATAAATTCAGGTCGAATTCATTATTAATCATGGATGGGTCATTCACGGGAATGCCATCGATCAGTATCAAAGCACGTCCGCTTGCTGCGCCACGCATATACAATGTTTGTACACTGCCTGCATTATTGAGTGATCCATTGATGGTAATGCCTGCCTGTTCGTTCAGTAACTGTGCAACGGTCTTACCAGCCGATCTTTCGATCTGTTGTTTACTAATCACGGTAATTACTTTACCGGTCGTGCTTTGTTTTTGTTCTGTTTTGTTGGCCGTAACAATCACAGGGTCTAATGGGTTGCCTTGCAATGTGTCCTGCTGTGCCAGTGCCAGCATGCTTGCCAGCAGCAATGTTGAGAGGAGCGTTAATTTTTTGCTCATTGTTTTGTTTTTTAAAGTGTAACAATGAGCTTTCAGGAAAATAAAAAAACGGAGAAATATAAATGGCCCTGCAGAGGCCTTTTACATTCCATGCTTTTCACCCGAAAGCCGTGAATGGAAATGATTGCATTGGCAGGTCTTCTGGCTTGTGATCATTCTTAAAGCCTTCCCATTTCTTTCTTGAAATAGTGGCAAAATTTTAAGATGTTTCCCGCCCCCCTTTAGGGGTTGGGGGTGTCACTTACAGCTACGGGGATAGCTCCTGCATTGAACAGGATTCCCTTTTAATCTTTCGCCTGAGGCGAAGGAACCAAACGCAGGGCAAAAATATCATTTCAGAATTGAATCTAAAATCTACTTGTTCACGCTATGGTGAAAACTGTTTTTCTCTTTACCGGTCAATGATGATTATTCTGTTGGAAGAATGGATGCAAATGAAATTCGATGATCTCAGTTTCCTTCATCGAGAATAAACCAGCCAGTTGGTTTAATTTAAAACTATCTATCACAATATATCCGTTCTCTATATTACTGAAGTTGGCGATACTCATTTCCAGATGAGCGGCTATTTCTTTTTGTGTACGACCCTGCATAGCCCTGATGGTGCGTATGTTTTTTCCTAGTTGTTTATGGAAAGTTTTTATTTCCGCTTTCATAGGATTGAGGATAAAGGATGAAATAAATATATTTAAGAAAATTTAATTATTTTGTTAAAACTGTAAACTGCCCTATGCGGGATTTTTCCCCTAGGGTCTATAACTTTCTAACTCGCGATTCTTTATCCTCCATAGCTTATTCATCAACCGTAGCTTTAGCGAAGGTTGAAGCGAAGGAGGAACGATTTACGATCTCTTGTTTCACGTCCAAAGGACCCCTTCGGGCAATGTCATTAAGTTAAGGAAGAAGATGTCATGGTGAGGCACTCGAACCATGATTTTATAATGAACGATCATTAATCACTCTTCGAGAGCCTCAGAGTGACAATCCTTAACTTAATGACATTGCCCTTCGGGGCAAAGTGCGCAACGGATACAACGGCCGCAACGGTTCTTGCGTACTAGCGATTCACGAATATTTAATCCTCCATAGCTTAATTTATTATCCGAAGCCTCGGCGAAGGATGGGCGAAGGCTGAGGCGAAGGAGGAACGATTCACATTCCTACCAATCAACTTGTCAACCAATCAACTACTCTTCCAATATCCTTACCAGCTTCTTATTACCTTCTTCGTATTTGCTTCGGAGTAAGTCCGTTAATTTACGGACTTACTCCGAAGAAGGGGTTTAACAGGCCTTTAGCAGTTACAGTGTAAATAAATGGCATGTGAAATATTTTTTGCCTACATTTCTTTATTAAATCCAATATAAAAATGGGTAGGCAGAAGAACATGAAATTTGTTGGAACAGTTGGTAATGTTGTCTATTATAAACTCAAGGAAACCTATTGTGTACGCGCCAAACCAGAAGAAGTGCAACAAACCGAAGCAACACAGAACAGTGCTGACATTTTTGGAACGGGTGCAAAATTGGGTGCAGCATTGCGCAAAGCTTTTATAGCATTATTACCTGATGCAAAAGATAGTGATATGCAAAAAAGGGTAGCAGCCGGATGGAGGGACCTGTTAAGGAAACAACAAAGCGGATACAGGCAAGGGGGCAGGCTTATTACAAGATTTGAAAATTTTTATTTTAACGAAAAAGCAGGGGGATATGCCGTTTTAAATAAAATAGTTTCGGTACTGTATACAGAACCCGGTAGTTTGAATATCAGCATTGCTTCTGTAAATCCGGTGCAGGAATTAACAGCACCCAAAAACACAGTCTCCGTAAATTTATTATTGGCAGCAGGAAGTTTTGACACTGTTGCAAAAAAAATAATCGATCAAAGTTTCAGCAATGAATTGATCGTTTATACAGATGCTGCAACTGACATAAAACAGTGCTCACTTCAATTACAAACAACCCATAACAGTTGCATCGTAATGGCAGCAGCTTTACAATTCAATACGGATAAGAATGGATTACCGGAAGCGGATAAAAGATTGATGTGGCTGCCTGCAATGATTGTTGGCGTTTGGGTAACGGTATAAAATGGGGTGGAAAAACTTTCCCAAATAAACGTTCGATGTTGCGTTTATGGGACTTTGATTAATGAAACGTTTTATTGGGAAAATACGAGGTATTTGTAGAAGTAGTGCTACTCAAAAAATCGATTGTTTGAATTTTAGTTTCACAAAAGGAACGTTTATTTGGACTCAATTATAACCTATGGGGAAAATCCCATTAAGAAAGTTTGAAATTATCCTTATTTTAAATTAATGAAAAAAGTCTTGATAAGCCCATATTGGAAATCACTATTCGTTATTTGTTTTTTACTATTAAGTAAAATATTAATCGGACAATCTTTAGGAAACACTAATATGCCTTTTACAGATAGTATAAAAATTGATGTAAAAACTAAACTATCAAATTCTGAACAAAATCAAATACTTGACTTTCAAAATATTGATTTTTTTACCTTAAAGTTTTCAGGGAAAGGATTGATAAATAAATATTTCTGTTTAATAACTAAAGAAATGTGGAATGGAAAGTTGAAAAAAGTTGATACTGTTTTAAATTCCAAAACTAATTACGTAACTATTAAAGTTGAGACAGATACACTAACATTAAAAGTGATTGGTGGTAGAATTGAAGATAATAAATTGAAATTCGTTTTCCGATTACCAATGGTTGGAATGACAAGATATTATAAAGGAATTAAGTCTTATGATTATAGTTTACGGGGAGTAAGAAACCAGTCGTATGTCGGTGTAAATAAACCTTTTAACCTTTTGACTTATATACTTCCGTATGAAGTTGATGGCAGTAAAAGATATTGTGAGGTTGATGGTAGCGGAATTAATATTGAAGAATGGGGTAAAAAATTCAAAATAAAACACTACTTAATATTTGAGATGATGTTTATGGATTAAGATTGGGAAGAAACTATTATACATAGAGGTAATCAGTATTTGATGTTATTAAATTAAAATAAATCCTTGAAATCAAAAGTGTCTCATAAAACGACCCTTTATTTGGGACTTCTTCTGAATTCTACCACGAACCCCCTCGATCTCACAAAAGCGGAATTGGAGGTTTTATTAATCGAACGTTTGATTGAGACTTACTTATAGCTATGGGAAAAATCCCATTAGATC